>JAPUHG010000124.1 GCA_027297845.1 Gammaproteobacteria bacterium
TAGCGCCGGACCGAGGCGCTGGCTGGAGGATGCCGGACTTGCCTGTAGTACGACCGTATTCCTGCCGGAAAAAAGCCCGCTTATCGTTTTGTGCCTGGGGCAGAAAACAGACTCCGTCGAGAGGGCCGCATGAGCATCGCCGATGTCAAAGAGCGTCTCGCAGAAACTCCAGGCGAAGTTTCCGGGGTGAATGTTTCGTTCGAGTTCTTCCCGCCGAATACGCCGGAAATGGATACGATACTCTGGGACTCTATCGAGCATCTGGCGCCGCTAAATCCGAGTTTTGTGTCAGTGACCTATGGGGCGGATGGTTCCACCCGCGAGCGCACCCATCGCATCGTTCGGCGGGTCCTGGCAGAGACAGACCTGGTGGCGTCGCCGCACCTGACTTGCATCGATGCCAGTCGCGAGGAAATCCAGGCGATCGCGAAGGGATATTTCGATCTGGGGATACGCCATATTGTGGCCTTGCGGGGTGATTTGCGGGCAGGTTGTACCGAGTATCAACCAAGAAAAGATGGCTACGCCTATGCTTCCGACCTGGTCGCGGGCCTGCGCGAGGTAGCTGATTTTGAAATCTCCGTCGCAGCCTACCCGGAAGTGCATCCGCAGGCGCCGAATCAACGCTTCGATCTGGATAATCTCAAGCGCAAGGTTGATGCGGGCGCCACGCGAGCCATCACCCAGTTCTTTTTTTATAACGATACTTTCCTGCGTTTTCGTGATTTGTGTGCCGCCAATGGCATCGATGTACCGATCGTGCCCGGCATATTGCCGATCACCCGTTTTCCGCAACTCGCGCGATTCGCAGAGGCTTGCGGCGCAGCGATTCCGCCACAAATCTCCCGGCAGTTTGAAGGGCTGGAAAATGATCCGGACACGCGGCGGCTGGTCGCGGCCAGCGTCGCGATCGACCAGGTGCGCCGGTTGCAACAACACGGCGTGGAGGATTTTCATTTCTATACGCTCAACCGCTATCGGCTGACCTACGCCATTTGCCACATACTCGGTATCAGGCCGCAAAAGGCGATACCGCAAAAGGATGCTGCACATGCATCCGATTGAGGAAGCGTTGCGCCAGAGAATCCTGTTGCTCGATGGTGCGATGGGCACGATGATCCAGAATTATGGTCTGACCGAAGCCGATTTTCGTGGACGGGAGTTCAAAGGTCACGACAAGCCGCTGACCGGTAACAACGATCTGTTGAGCCTGACCCGGCCACAGATCATCCAGGAAATCCACCTGGCCTACCTCGCAGCCGGCGCAGACATTATCGAGACCAACACTTTTAATGCCAATTACCCGTCGCAGGCGGATTATGGCCTGGAGCATCGGGTTGCCGACCTGAACCTGGCCGCAGCAAAAATCGCCCGGCAGGCGGCGGATGAGGTCTCCCGGCAAAGCGGCAGGCAAAGATTTGTCGCCGGTGTCCTGGGGCCGACCAATCGTACCGCGTCGATTTCACCGGATGTAAACGATCCGGGCGTGCGCAACATCACTTTTGATGAGCTCGCAGATACTTACGCCATCGCGAGCGAGGCACTGCTCGCGGGCGGTGTCGATTGCCTGATCGTGGAAACCATTTTCGATACCCTGAATGCCAAGGCAGCGATCTTCGCGATCGAAAAAGTTTTCGCAGAGCGTGGCCTGCGGGTGCCGGTTTTAATTTCCGGGACGATTACCGATGGCTCCGGTCGCACCCTGTCGGGTCAGACCACGACCGCTTTCTGGCATTCGATCAAGCATGCCCGGCCATTGCTGGTCGGGCTGAATTGTGCGCTTGGTGCGGAAGAGCTCAGGCCATGGCTAAAAGAACTGTCTGCTTGCGCCGATATTTTTGTCAGCGCACATCCAAATGCCGGTCTGCCGAATGAGTTCGGAGAATATGAGCAGACCCCGGAGGAAATCGCCGCCTTGCTGGGGGAGTTTGCCCGCGAGGGGCTGCTCAATATGGTTGGTGGATGTTGTGGCACGACACCCGATCACATCCGCCTGATCGCCGGTACGATTGAGGGTGTGCAACCGCGGGCGGTGCCGGAGGCAAAATCAGCCTGCCGACTCGCCGGTCTGGAACCGTTGTCGATCGATAGCGATAGCCTGTTCGCCAACATCGGCGAGCGCACTAACGTAACCGGGTCTGCAATATTCAGGCGACTGATAGAGGCTGACGATTTCCCGGGTGCGCTCGAGGTGGCACGCCAACAAGTGGAAAACGGCGCCCAGATGATCGATGTCAACATGGACGAGGGCATGCTTGATTCCGAGGCGGCAATGCAACGGTTTTTGTTCATGCTCGCCGGCGAGCCGGACGTGTCGCGGGTACCTGTGGTCATCGATTCTTCGCGCTGGGGAGTCATCGAAACAGGGCTCAAATGTATCCAGGGCAAGGGCATCGTCAATTCGATCAGTCTCAAAGAGGGGGAAGAGGAGTTCCTGCGCCAGGCGGATCTGGTCAGGCGCTATGGCGCCGCGGTCATCGTCATGGCGTTCGATGAGGGTGGCCAGGCCGAGACGGTCGAAAAGAAACTGGCGATTTGCTGGCGCGCCTATCAGTTGCTGACCCAGGATATCGGGTTTCCCGCCGAAGACATTATTTTCGATCCAAACATTTTTGCGGTCGGCACCGGGATTGAGGAGCACAACGATTACGCACGGGCGTTTATCGAGGCGACCCGGCAGATCAAGGAGAGCATGCCCGGCACCCTGATTTCAGGCGGGGTAAGCAATGTGTCGTTCTCATTTCGTGGCAACAACCCGGTGCGTGAAGCGATGAACTCGGTGTTTTTGTTTCACGCGATCGGGGCGGGCATGGACATGGGTATCGTCAATGCCGGATTGATGACGATATACGAGGACCTGCCGCGGGAATTGAAAGAACCGGTTGAGGACCTGATTTTGAACCGGAAGAAAGACGCCACCGAGCGCCTGCTGGAAATTGCCGAGAGCTATCGTGGCGACGGCAACAATAAACCCTTGGCCAAGGCGCGCGACATGAGTTGGCGCGAAAAGCCAGTTGAGAAACGTCTTGAACACGCGCTGGTCAATGGCATCGATCAGTTTATCGAGGAAGATACCGAGGAAGCACGCATACAGGCGGCGAGAGCGCTGGATGTTATCGAAGGCCCGCTGATGGATGGCATGAATATCGTGGGCGATCTTTTCGGGTCCGGGAAAATGTTTTTGCCACAGGTGGTCAAATCGGCGCGGGTCATGAAAAAGTCGGTTGCTCATTTGATGCCATACATGGATAAGGAAAAAACGGGCGGCAGCAAGAAAAGCAAGATCGTCATGGCGACGGTCAAAGGCGATGTGCACGATATCGGCAAAAGTATCGTCAGCGTGGTCCTGCAATGTAATAACTTTGAGGTCATCGATCTTGGAGTGATGGTGCCCGGCGAAAAAATTCTGCAAACCGCCAAGGATGAAGACGCCGATCTGATCGGTCTGTCGGGTCTGATCACGCCATCGCTGGACGAGATGGTCAATGTGGCGGCAGAAATGCAGCGGCAGGGGATGGACACGCCATTGTTGATCGGTGGCGCGACCACATCGCCCGCCCACACGGCGGTCAAGATAGACCCCGCCTATGAAGGCGCGGTGGTGTACGTCAAAGACGCGTCGCGCTCTGTTGGTGTGGCGCGGGCGCTCGCATCGTCCGAGACGCGGACCGAATTTTCCAAAAAAGCCAAGGCCGAAAGTGCCGCGCGGCGCCAACGCCACCAGGGCAAGTCCAAGAAAGCGCCGCGCCTGTCACTGGAGCAGGCGCGTGCAAAGCGATTAATGACCGACTGGAAACTATACACGCCGATCAAGCCTGCGAAGCCGGGGCTCACCGTGCTGGACGATTACCCGCTCGCCGAACTGGTGAATGTTATCGACTGGATGCCGTTTTTTAATGCCTGGGAGTTTCACGGCCGTTTTCCCGAGATTCTCGATCATCCGCGCTTCGGTGAGGCGGCGAGCAGTCTCTACAAGGACGCCCGCAAAATGCTGGAGCGTATAGTCAGCGACCAGTGGCTACAGGCCAGGGCCGTGTTCGGTTTTTTTCCAGCTAACTCGGCCGAGCATGACGATGTCGAGGTTTACGCCGACGAAAAGCGGGAACAGATCATCGAAAGGGTACATTTTCTGCGCCAGCAGAAGACCAAACCCCAGGGTGCGAGTCAGGATTGCCTGGCCGATTTCATCGCACCGGCAGACAGCGGGGTCAGCGATTACCTGGGTCTGTTTGCGGTGACCACCGGTCATGGCATAGTCGATCGGGTCGAAGCATACAAACAAGCCAATGACGATTACTCGGCGATCCTGCTCAAGGCGCTCGCCGACCGGTTGGCGGAAGCCTTCGCCGAGCGGCTGCATCAACGGGTGCGCACCGAATTCTGGGCGTATGCCAGGGACGAACAGTTCAGCAACGAAGATTTGATCCGCGAGTCCTACACCGGCATCCGCCCGGCGCCGGGCTATCCGGCTTGCCCCGATCATTCTGAAAAAGCGACTTTGTGGCGGCTTGGCGAGGTCGAACGGCACACCGGCATCAGTCTGACCGATGGCTGGGCGATGTGGCCCGCGGCTTCAGTCAGCGGCTTCTATTTCTCGCATCCGCGTAGCCGGTATTTTGCGGTAGGCCAGATAGATCGTGACCAGGTCGAAGACTATGCTCGAAGAAAGGGCGTCAGTCTCGCGCAGGCCGAGCAATGGCTGCGGCCGCTGCTCGGTTACTCCGGGAACGCCGCCTGATCCTGTTCAAAAAGCAATCAGGGCATAGCCCTGGCTTTGCAGCAGGGTCAGTGCAGTCATTGCGGACAGGGATTTTTTGACGCCATTGGCGAGTTCGTCATTCTGAAAACCATTGTAGGCTGCAGACTGCGAGCACAGCACGACCTGGACACCGGCATCCTGCAATTCGCTTATCAGTTCAAGATTGGGGTTATCGGTTCCAAACCGTTTGTTGAACGCCTGGTTGCTCAGCACATCGCGAGCAGCCGGACCATGCAACACCATCGCCAGGCTCATGTTTTCGGCCGGGACACCGGACTGTGCATGCATGTTCAGATAACGCGCGACCGTATTGATTCTCTGGTTTACATCGCCAGGTGAGTCCGCGGCTTTGGAAATATCGAAAACCGCCTTGTACTGATGGTCCGTTGGCGTCGGGAAATCGACGGTGTCGGTCGAGTAAACCGGGCCATACTCCGCGATGAGCGGGCCGTATTCAGCCTCGTCCGCGGCCAGTGTCGAGGCGGCAAACAACAAAACGGCAGTAAGCATAACTGTGGCTGACGAATGGCTCATAAGATGTCTCTCTTTTTTTTGTTAACTAGTTTGCATCCCAGGCCTCCCAGGCCAATCAGCAAAACAGAGCTTTGCGACAACCTGGTCTGGGTCGCCGGCGTGAACCCCGTCAGCGCGAGATGTCTGCTGTAGCGTAGTTCGCTGTCCGCGCTCACTGAAAGATGGCGGTGCTATTCTGCTTCTATCCTGACAGCAGATTTTATGACCACCGGTTCAACCGGTACATCCTGTTGCATGCCGACGCTGCCGGTCTCGACCGCCGCAATTTCGTCGACGATATCCATCCCTTCGACCACGGTCGCGAAAACCGCATAGCCAAAATCACGACTGCCGTGATCCAGAAACGCGTTGTCTGACACGTTCAGAAAAAACTGCGAGGTCGCGCTGTTGACGTCCTGGGTTCTCGCCATGGACAAAGTGCCGCGTTCGTTTTTCAGGCCATTGTCGGCTTCATTCAGAATCGGTGCCTTGGTTTGTTTCTGGTTCATGTGGATGTCAAAGCCGCCACCCTGGATCATGAAACCGGGGATGACCCGGTGGAAAATAGTGTCGTCGAAAAAGCCGGATTCGACATAGTCATAGAAATTCTTCACCGATACCGGCGCTTTGCTGGCGTGGGTTTCGATTTTGATATCGCCCATTGACGTCGAAAATACAATCATTGCTCTGGTCCCTTTGGCTCGTTTTTCTCTGATGGTGGGGTAATCGGCATCTGAATATCGTTTGCGTCGCGTTTGCTGTCGTGATCAATCAAAACGCGCACAATGTTTTCTTCCGGCATGGCGCTGGTGATTTTGCTGTCGGGATCATACAAAAACAAATATTTGTTGGTCGAACCCAGCAGGATACCTTCGATGATGACGTTGCCGGTGGTCTGTCCATCGTCGCCGCTCGCGATTGGTTCGGTTAACTGAACGCGAATCACCTGACCCTCGCCCGCCTTAATGCTTTCTGCCTTCCAGCTACCGTAAAGTGAAATAAATAAGTAGCTGTAAAGAAGAAAAATTAGCATCGGCGTTATCGGGTGACGGTTTATCGCTTTGCTGAATCTTTTGTAAAACTTGCCGAACTTGCTCGTTGGGTTTTTTGGGGCCCAGTGCTTGACCTCAAGCCTGGCGAGCCAGCCCAGTATCCAGGTGACCAGCAGGGCGGTCCCTGCCATGACAAAAGTCATTGGCTCACGCATCGCGGCAAGCAGGAAATCGCTGACCTCCGTGAAATTAAAGATATTGATGTTGAATTCGCCGAACAACGACCAGCTGAACAACAGCCCGAAAAACGAGATAGCCAGGTAAGCCAGGGTAATTACCAGCCCGGGATTATGATGCAAAAGGAAAGCGATCCCGAACTGTTGCCCGGCATCGGTATTGGTGCTGTTTATCTCAGTCATTTTTTTTATCCCGGACCGTCTTGCGCCTTTGCGGAAACCACTCGTGGTATCCCGGCGAGATCCTTGTGGCCGCATACTTTGTCAAAGCCAGCCGCAATGAGCAATTCCAAAACCGATTTTTGCTGATCGAATCCGTGTTCCAGCAGCAGCCAGCCGGATTTTTTCAGGTGAGATGGCGCGCCATCGACAATTTGGCGAATCGCGTCCAGGCCGTCACTGCCGCTGGCCAGAGCCAGCGCTGGTTCATGCGGAAGATCACCCTGTACCAGGTGTGGATCGCCATCGGCGACGTAGGGTGGATTGCTGACGATCAGGTCGAATTTGCGGTGTGCAACTGCCTGGTACCAGCTGCCTTGGACCCAGTCGACATTATGCAACGCCAGCCGATCCTGGTTTTCCCTGGCAACCTGCAACGCTTCGCCGGCGAGATCGGTGCCGGTCACACGACAATGAATGCGCTCGCTGGCGATCGCCAGCGCGATCGCCCCACAGCCCGTCCCCAGGTCGAGAACCTCCGGTTTGCCCCCGGGTGGCAATCTGATCAGCGCCTGCTCGACCAGTGTTTCGGTCTCGGGGCGAGGAACCAATGTTGCCGGCGTCACCTTGAGCGGCAGCGACCAGAATTCGCGGCAGCCGATGAGATAAGCCACCGGCTCACCATCGGCGCGGCGTCCGACCAGGTTCTCAAAGACAGCGCATTGATCCACGGATAACAGGCGTTCCGGGTGCGCCAGGAGTTGGCTGCGGCTGACGCCCGCCGCATGACCGAGCAGGATTTCCGCTTCGCGACCGGCGTCTAATTGTCCCGACAATTTTTCGCGTGCGTCCGCCAGTGCGATCGCAATAGATTTCTCGACAGGATCTGTTTCCGGCATGCGCCTATCTTACTGCATGACATACAATAGGGGCTCCCCGAAAAACGGACCAGCGATGAAAGTTTTTGAAAACGTTCTGGAGATGGTTGGCGAAACTCCGATGTTGCATATCACGCAGATGGACACGGGACCCTGCGAGCTGTATCTGAAGCTGGAGATGGTGAATCCGGCTGGTTCGATCAAGGACCGGATCGGC
>JAPUHG010000125.1 GCA_027297845.1 Gammaproteobacteria bacterium
TGGAGTTTCTTCAATGATTTTTGTATCTTCATCAGCAATCTCAAGCGCCAGCTTGACCGCGTCGATAGTGCCATCGACTGAGCCACCAATGTCGATATCGATAAATGGGAATCGTTTGTTGAAAAAGATATCTCCCATGTGCAGCACATTGGCCGATGGGAAATAAATCATCGAATCACCATCGGTGTGCGCCGGGGCCACGTGAAAGGCCTGTATTTCATCCTCGTTGATGAAAAAGCTGATCCGGTCATTGAAGGTAACTATCGGCAATGCCGCTTCAGGCGCCGCCGGAATCCGACCGCCGATCAATTTCCTGAATTGTTCGGTGCTCATTCTGCTGCGCACATTGTCGTGGGCAATTATTAACGCACCGGCTTTGCCAAGGTTTTCGTTGCCACCGGTGTGGTCGCCATGCCAGTGCGTGTTCAGTACAAATCTGACGGGCTGGTCAGTTACTTTGCCGATCGCATCGAGTATGGCCGGCGTCAGTGGTGCATATTGGTCGTCGATCATGAAAACGCCATCGTCGCCTATCGACAGACCGATATTGCCGCCGCGCCCTTCGAGCATATAAATATGTTCGCTCAACTGCTGGACTTTGATTTCGACTTCCTCCTGCGACCATGCGGTTGTGGTGGGAATCAGCAATGTTGCGATCAGCCAGTAAATTGTATTCTTCATTTATCCATCCCTTAGTGATGATTTGCCAGTAAGCCCGATTTACTCAGATTTTTTCAAAACAGTTTCGTTCCCGGTTCTTGCGAACTTTGTCGGCATCGAAAACTCTACCGTTCATCGCAATATAGACGCCCGGAGGTTTACATTGGACCGCCCCTACCGCCAGCCCGGCATTGAAAACAGCATCGGTGATTTGAAAACGGGCCGGACTGAGCGCCCCTGTCAATATAACCGTTCGTTGTCCGACATCACCCAACGCGGCCGCAGTCTCAGTCATTGTATCGGTGCCGTGAGTGATTAGCACGTAGCGTGCATCACCCGCCATGACCGTGTCGCGGATCAGTTTGCGGTCTTCGTCCGTGAGATCCAGGCTGTCTTTGCGCATCAACGGAACGATTTCATAATCGAATTCGGCACCTCCGTCCTGAAGTACCTTGCCTATTAATGGCTCGCCGATTTCGAATTCGCTCGTGGCGTCAAAATAAATTTTGTCGATCGTACCACCGGTCGCAATTATCTTTAAGCGCATATCTCGCCTGACCACGTCATTTCGGCGCAAAGTATAGCCTCTTCCTGTTACCATGGTAATGACGAAGGGGTCACCGATGTTTCTGCGCATCCGCAATTTTTTGCTACTTGCCTTTCTTTTGGCAACGCCGGCCTCGGTCCAGGAAAACAGTACCGCCTACTTGCTGAAGATTGACGGGGGCATCGGGCCGGCAACCAGCGAATATCTGACCAACGGCATCGCCGACGCGGCCGAGGAAAATGCCAGTTTGGTGATCATCCAGATGAATACACCGGGAGGTCTCGATTCGTCAATGCGAGATATCATCCATGCCATTTTGCAATCATCGGTGCCTGTGGTCGGCTACGTTGCGCCATCCGGATCAAGAGCCGCGAGCGCCGGCACTTATATCATGTACGCCAGTCATATCGCAGCGATGGCGCCGGCAACGAATATCGGTTCTGCAACGCCTGTGCAGATTGGCGTCGAGGGACCAAGAAAACCCGGCGCGGAGGATGAGGAGGACGATGCCGATGGCGCCGAACCAAAATCCGAGTCGCAGGGTGAAGGCACGACCGCGATGGAACGCAAAGTGATTAACGATGCAGTTGCCTATATACGCGGGCTGGCGGAATTGCGAAACAGAAATGTCGACTGGGCGGAAAAAGCGGTTCGCGAGGCGGTAAATGTAACGGCGACGGAGGCGCTTGAACTCGGGATCATCGATCTGATTGCGGAAAGTCCCCAGCAGCTTTTGCAGGAGATTGACGGGATGAGCGTCGAAGTGGATGGCAAGATCGAAACGCTGACCACGGCCGGGCTTGCGGTTACTGAGATCGAGCCGACCTGGCGAAACAAGCTGTTATCGGTCATTACCGACCCATCGGTTGCCTATATGTTGTTGATGCTGGGAATTTACGGCTTGATTTTCGAAGGCTACAATCCCGGTGCAATATTACCTGGCGTTGTTGGCGCGATTTCTATCCTGCTGGCCTTGTATGCGTTTCAGATCCTGCCGGTCAATTACGCCGGACTCGGTCTGATTGCGCTCGGTGTCATTTTGCTTATCGCGGAGGTCTTTGCGCCCAGTTTTGGCGCTCTCGGTATCGGCGGAGTAATTGCGCTGGTGTCCGGGTCGATCATACTGATGGACACCGATGTGCCGGGTTACCAGATTTCTCGCAGTCTGATACTTTCGGTCGCCATTTTGAGTAGTGCCATGATTGTTGGCATTGTCTATTTCGCGATTCGCGCGCGCAGTCGGCCGGTCGTCAGCGGTAGCGAGCAAATGATCGGCATGACCGGGACTGCGCGAGGCAAAATCGGACTCAAAGGCACGGCATTTGTTCATGGTGAATTGTGGCAGGCACACGCCAGCGACAAAATCCCGGATGGACAGCAAATCAGGGTCATTGGCATCAATGGATTGAAACTGACTGTCGAGGCCACGCATAACACAGAGGGGACCTAGCCATGTTTGGCACTTTTTTCTACATCGTCATCGCGGTCGTTTTTCTTTTTTTTGCCGCGATCAAGATTCTCAAGGAATACGAGCGTGGTGTGGTTTTTCTGCTGGGCCGCTTCTACAAGGTGAAAGGACCCGGATTGATCATCATCATTCCTGGCATCCAGAAAATGGTACGCGTCGATCTGCGGCTTATCGTCATGGATGTGCCGACCCAGGATGTCATTTCCAAAGACAATGTATCGGTCAAGGTTAACGCCGTCATCTATTTTCGAGTGGTGGATCCTGAAAAAGCGATTATCCAGGTGGCCAATTACTTTGAAGCGACCAGCCAGCTGGCCCAGACGACGCTACGCTCGGTTCTCGGCCAGCACGAGCTGGATGAGATGCTGTCGGAAAGAGACAAGCTCAATCATGATATTCAAGCCATACTCGATGAGAGCACTGATTCATGGGGTATCAAGGTCGCGAATGTCGAAATCAAACATGTGGATATTGATGAGAGCATGATACGGGCTATCGCCAAGCAGGCGGAGGCGGAACGAACCCGGCGGGCCAAAATTATTCACGCCGAGGGCGAAAAACAGGCTGCCGTGGCGTTGGTCGAAGCAGCCGCATTGTTGTCGGTAGAACCCAATGCCATGCAGCTTCGCTACCTGCAGACACTAACTGATATCGCCGGTGATAAGAGTTCGACGATCGTGTTCCCGTTGCCGATGGATCTCATCACACCGCTCTTGAAAAAATCAGGAAACGATTGAATCCAAACACTGGGTTCGGCGCGCTCTGTTTGCGAGTCCGGTTAACTAAAATCGCCAAAGCGTAGAGAAATGCGGGCACCGCCCAGTTCGCTTTCCGCCACGTTCAGCCGGCCGCTGTACAGTTCGGTAATCTCGCGCACGACTGCCAGGCCGATACCCTGGCCGGGCATGCGCTCGTCGCCTCGGACTCCTTTGCCTAGCACGTCCTCCCTCTTGTCTGCCGGGATACCGGGACCGTCATCCTCTACCGAAAGTTCCAGCCCCGGTCGTTTCTCGCCGCTGAGTACATTGGCGGTCACCCTGATTTTCGAGTGGCCCCATTTGCAGGCGTTGTCCATCAGGTTACCCATCATTTCGAGCAAATCGTCTTTGGCGCCAAAGAATTTTGCACGCGGAGCGATCTCAAGCTCTATCTCCAGGCCCTTGTGCAAGTAAACCTTGTCCAGAGCCTCACGCAGGTCGTGCAATGTTTCCCGCACATCGACCGGCTCCTGGCCCAACCCGCTTACCCCGGTAACGCTGGCTCGTTTCAACTGGAAATCGACAATATCCCGCATCCTGGCCAGTTGCCGCGCCAGCTTCTCCCGATCCGGCGTTTCGGACTCCTCCAGCAGGCTGGTACCGGCCGCCAGCGGCGTTTTCAGGCTGTGAGCCAGGTTATCCAGGGTGTCGCGATATCTTTTCAGGCGTCCGCGCTCGCTTACGATCAGTGCGTTCAGATTGGCGGTCACACCGGTCAACTCCCGCGGGTAGCCACTGCTGAGCTCACTGAGTTCCCCGCTTTCAATGGCCGCGATTTCCTTTTCTACCTGACGCAATGGCTGCAGGCCTTGTCGCAAAACCAGTGCCTGGGCTATCAACAGAAAAACGATAAGCCCGCTGAACCAGGTCAATAGTTTTTTGCGAAACGCGGCGACCTGTGCGAGATGACTTTCCATGTCATGGGCCACGGTCAGTCGGTATTGCCTTGATTCCCGATTATCGAATTCCCATTCGATACCCATGGACAGGGCCATCAGTAATTGATTATTCGGTCCCTCAAGTCGGCGCGTATATGACTCCCCCGGATCCAGCCAGCCACCGAAATCGAGGCTCCCCAGCAGGGAAGGAGAACGCCACACGCGCCCGCCATCGGGTTCGACGATTTCACCATAAAGACCGGAACCGGGGCTGAGAAATCGTGCCTCGGTGAGGTCATCCGGCATGACCAGCGTTGGCCCCGAGACCTCAACCACGGCCCCCAGCAGGGTCAGGATCTGAACCCGCAGGAGATCTTCAAGGGCCTGGTTACCCGCCTCGCGAAATGCAGTATCCAGAATTACCCCGGCGGCACCGAGAAATATCACCAGCAACAACGTGCTTGGTAGCAACAGTCTCCGGCTCATGGATTGCATCAGTCGGCGGCCTCGATGTTGAAGCGGTATCCCCTCCCTCGTAAGGTTTCGATGGGATTAATGCTGTTGTCCGGGTCGAGTTTGCGGCGCAGCCGACCTACCAGCACCTCAATAACGTTACTGTCCCGTTCGAAATCCTGGTTATAAAGGCGATCGGTCAGCTCCGATTTCGATATCACGCGGCCTGCGCTCAGCATCAGACATTCGAGCAGGCGGTATTCGAAAGCGGTAAGAACGATCTCCTCATCACTGACCGTGACGGTTTGTGCGGATGTATCCATGTGGACATTAGCGCATGAAATTACGGGACTGGCGAAGCCGCCGGCGCGCCGGATCAGGGCGTTTACCCTGGCGATGAGTTCCTCGAGCTGAAACGGCTTGGTCAGATAGTCGTCAGCCCCCGAGGACAGCCCATCGACTTTCTCCTGCCAGCGATCCCTTGCTGTCAGTATCAGTATTGGGAAGCCAAGCTCCTTTTCGCGAATCGTACGAATCAGGTCCATCCCCGACATGATCGGCAGCCCCAGGTCGATAATTGCGAGGTCCGGCTTGAACTCTTCCGCGTAATAAAGTCCTTCCTGGCCATCTCCAGCGGTATCGACTACATG
>JAPUHG010000126.1 GCA_027297845.1 Gammaproteobacteria bacterium
GAATCGCAGCGAGGCAAACACCGCGAGTATGTTTTTACATACAAAGGTGCACGCATCGCGGGGATAGGCAATCACGCCTGGCGAAAGGCACGGACCAGGGCGGGTCTGCCGCAGGTCCGTGTGCACGATCTTCGCCATACCGTTGGTCATCGACTTCGGGCTGCAGGTGTGAGCTTCGAAGACCGTCAGGATTTACTGGGACACCGGTCAGGGAGGATTACGACTCACTACAGTGCGCCGGATTTATCACGGCTGTTGCACGCGGTTGACTCGATTTGTGAGCACAAGCGTACGACGGTTTTGAGACTTGCCGGAGGTGGCGGGAAAAATCCCGGCAAAATTCCGGCAATGAGCAATCCGGCAAAAAGCAGTGCTCTAGTGAGTTGACGCTAACCCTTTGAATGGTAGAGGGAAAATCTGGTGGGTGATACTGGGATTGAACCAGTGACCTCTGCCGTGTGAAGGCAGCGCTCTCCCGCTGAGCTAATCACCCACGATGGTGTGGATTGGGTTGTCGATTTTAGGGTCTGCCTGCGTCCTCGGTCAATTCCCGTCGGCCGCGGTCACCTGCGAGGGCGATCAACCGGCTCCACCACTCGATCCTCAACCTGCAGTCGTCGCCTTGATCGGATCGAAAATGCCGTGCTGAATCTTCCCAAGTGCATTACTTTTGTGCCGTAAGTCACAGATAGGCAACGCTTTTCTTTCTTTTTCCACTGCTCCTGACCAATAATTGCCTGTGATTCTCGGGTACGCGGACGACAGACAGCTATGTTGACTGGCACCAAACAAACAGATGCAGCCTCACTGGTGATCGGCATGTTCGTGTCGCGTCTCGACCGGCCGTGGCTGGATACGCCGTTTTTGTTCCAGGGTTTCCAGATCAGAACCAAACAGGAAATCAGCGAACTGCAGCGTTATTGCGACTATGTATTCGTGGATTTCGAAAAATCATCGATCGACTTGAGCGGGACAATGAGGGTGCCGCCAGCATCGGCTCAGGCACAAAAGTCGAGGTGGAAGCGCAGGCTGGCTGGGCGGTTTCCATTCCTCAAAAAGCTGTCCGGATTATTCAAGCGTAAGGCCACGAAAATCACAGAGACCCCAACGCCGGGTCATTTCTACGAAGATAGCGTGCCGGTCAAAGAGGAACTCATAGCGGCGCGCTCCATCCATGGGGAATCGGTTGATCGACTGACCAGTGTGCTCGATAGCATTCGCCGTGGTGAAGTTGTCGCACTGCCCGAACTCGAAGCCGTGGTCGATCCGATGGTCGATAGCGTATTGCGCAACAGTACCGCGATGGCGTTGCTAGTGAGATTACGCAAGACCGATGACTATACTTATGCGCATTCGATCGGCGCATCGGTCTGGGCGCTGGTGTTTGGCCGCCACCTCGGTCTGGACAAGGAATCGCTCAAGGCGTTGTGCCAGGGCGCTTTGTTGCTCGATGTCGGCAAAACTAAAATCCCGACCGAGCTGTTGCAAAAAACCGGAAAACTGACACCCGAGGAAACCGACCTGGTTCGCACGCATGTCGAACTGGGCGTCGAACTGGTCAAGGAAATCGCGGGCATCGACCCGCGGGTTGTCAGCATGGTCGCCACCCATCATGAACGTTATGACGGCTCCGGTTATCCGCAGGGGCTCAATGGCAACCAGGTGCCGGTGTTTGGCCGCATCGCGGGGATTCTCGATTCCTATGTCGCGATGATCAGTGATCGGCCCTACGCCGAGGCGACCTCGACCTACAACGTCATGCGCGAGTTCAAATCCTTATCGGACAAGACGTTTCAAGCGGAAATGGTGGAGCAATTCATCCAGGCGATCGGTATTTTCCCGGCGGGCACACTGGTGGAGCTGAACACCGGCGAAGTGGGTGTAGTAATTAAAGAACACAGTTTCCAGCGACTCAAACCCGAAGTCGCCTTGATCCTCGACAGCAACAAACAACCGCTGAGCGAGTTCAAAATCATCGACCTGCACGACAGTGACGATGAGACGGATGGGACAGATAGGACACCGGCGGTCTGGATCGAACGGGGCGTTGAACCGGGTGCCTACGACATCGACCCAAGCGAGTATTTCCTTTAGGGGCCGCATGGAAACACAAAGAATAAACATGACTGGCCACGCCGCATTGCTCGATGATCTGCAGGCGATGCAAAAACAGTCCGACGGCTCGCTGACCCTGCTGCTGGTGGATGCGGGTTATCCGGGCAAGATCATCGCGCAACACGGTCAGCAGGCCGCCGATGACCTGCTGTACCAGGTGGCGACCCTGCTAAAAAACTTCTGCCGGAAAAAAGACAGCGTATCGCGTATCGGCGATCACACTTTCGCGGTCTTGCTTGCCGGTGTTTCCAAGTCCGGTCACACGGTGTTGGCGGCTGAGAAAATCATGCGCATGCAACGCGAGGTGTTGGAAACCAGTGACTCGCCGGTGCGTCTGGATCTGAGTATCGGCATCGCCAGTTTTCCGCGGCATACCAAAAGTCCGGAGGACCTGGTGCAAAAGGCGCGCATCGCCCTTGAAGTAGCCAGGGACACGAAGTCAGGGTATGCCACTTATTCACCCGTTGTCGCCGCCACCATGGCGTCAAAGTGGGATTTGCAGCAAGAGCTGGTCGCCGCCATCGAGACGGGTTCGCTGGAGCTGTATTTTCAGCCCAAAGTCAGCGCCGTCGACCGGCAACCGGTGGGTGCAGAAGCGTTGATGCGCTGGACCAGCCTGAAACACGGGCCGATTGGGCCTGATATTTTCATCCCCCTGGCCGAGCAAGCCGGGTTGATGAAGGACCTGACCCGCTACGCGATCAATGCCGCCTTGCGCCAGGCATCCGAATGGCCCGATATCGGTCGACCGTTGGCGGTCGCGGTCAACATGACGCCGGAGTCGATCCAGGACCCTGACCTGGTCGATATCGTAAACAGTGCGTTATCGATTTGGGGCGCGCCAAACCGGGAACTGGTGCTTGAGATCACGGAGAGCGCGTTGGTGGAGGATTCGGAAAACAGTTTTGCCACGCTATACCGCCTGCGAGAATTAGGCGTTGGTATTTCCATCGATGACTTCGGTACCGGCTACTCATCGCTTTCTTATTTCAAGGACATTCCGGCCAGCGAGTTAAAAATCGACCAGTCTTTCGTCCTCAATATGCTGACCGAAGAAAAAGACCGGAATATCGTGGAAACGGTCATCTGGCTGGCACACCGCTTCGATCTTACGGTGGTTGCAGAAGGCGTCGAGAGTGTCGAGATACTCGAAGCGCTGGCGGGCATGGGTTGCGATGTGGCGCAGGGTTATTATTTTGCGAAGGCGCTGCCACAAGAAGAATTTATCGAGTGGCTCATCGATCAATCGTCAAAAACGGCCCGCGCCTGATCGCGGATACAGCAAGACACTGGCCCTCAAGCGATCACCGGCAGTAATACAAGGCTCGTACCTGCCAGACTATGGTCATTGGCCTATACTCAGGTTGCACCCAGAAAAATTATGGGGGATCTGACTCTGATGGATAAAATCAACGCTGCAACAATAGTCATTATAATTGGTGCCGGACTTTTGCTGGCCTCCTTGCTGGCGGATGTGATCGGACTTGGTGACGATGTTGGGTTTGGGCCTCAACAGACGATGGGAACAGTGGCTGGCCTGGTCATCGTGGCCGTCGGTGTGTATTTGAACAGAAAAGAGGACAAGCCCCCGCCGATCGAGTATTTGCCGGGAAAGGATTAGTCCTGATCAGCGGTGCCGGATAATCAACCGGGTCGATATGCACAGACCATCGAAATCGGTGGCGGTCACGGTCAGCGTGGTCACTTCCGCTATGTCGACAGGGACTTCGCCAGAAAAAGATCGGGTTATCGATTCAAAAGTGAGCCACACCGGCAACGCATCCGAATCTTCGGCACAGGCGCTTAGCGTCAGAACATCACCAGGGTCTGTGTCGCGGAAATGGTCATGATCGAGTTCGAAAGCCAACGGGCTGCCAGCCGGCGCATGTACATCGGGGATCGGCCTGAACACTGTTGGCGGCACGCTTGAGATGTTGCTCTTTGCGAGTTCGCGATAACGCCGGCCGATCAGCACGGCCAGCCAGATCCAGACCGATGCCAGCACCATGTTGAGCAAGGCGAAGTGGGTAATCTCGAAACCGAGCCAGTTCAAGCCGATGTAAATCATCCCGGCTTGTACCAGGTCACCGATACGCCAGAAGAAAGTATCGATCGCGGTTTTGCCTTCGTATTTTTCCCGCTGAGTCAGCGGCAGGAAGATCGCCTGGCGGGTGGTGTTCATGATCGAGTAATCGGTGGCGTTTTCCATGACCTTGACCAGCCAGATCAGGCTGAATACCGGTACAAACACGATCATGCCGTAACCGACCATGGCGATGATCGGCAGGATCAGCAACGCGCCGCCGACACCGATCCAGCGGTAGATG
>JAPUHG010000127.1 GCA_027297845.1 Gammaproteobacteria bacterium
GCCTCGGCCAGGCACATCAGTACGACGCCTTCTTGTGAAGACAGATCGTATTTTTTCAAAAAGGCGTCCAACCCTCCTTTTTTCTTCCGGTTCCGGCGGACCGCCTCGACCAGGCTGGTTGCATGGCGGCTGACCGCATCCCGCTGTTCGTCGCCAAGCCGGGCCCGTTCCAGCAGATCACGAACCGCTTCGCCTTCATCGGCAAGATAAAAAGCGTTAATCGCGCGTCCCACAGCGGACACCGGCTCATCCTGCGCGGAAAAAATAAATTCGCCACTTTGCTTTTCTTCTTTTCTGGAGGGCTGCATGTTCTGTACTCAACAATGAATGCGAAAGCGGATTTTAAACTGGAACCACCGGCAACGCACTACTCGCCGTGCCCAGTTAGCCGTGTTATCTGCCAATGGCCCGGGTCAGGCCGGTTTTGAGATAACGCCGGTAGTCGTCAACGATGCGGTCGTGATCAAAAACCAGCGAAGGCGCCTGCTCCGGCAGGACCATCCTGATCTCCTTTGCATCGTCGGCGGCCCTGGGCTCGCCAACGGCATTGGCAATGAACACCACGCTGGCGGCGTGAAAACGCGGGTCGCGCGTCGGCTCCGAGTAGCAACCCAGTAATTCGACCAGTGAGACTTTGAGACCGGTTTCTTCCGCCGCTTCGCGTACCGCCGCAGATTCGACGGTTTCTCCGCAATCGACAAAACCACCCGGCAACGCCCAGCCGTGTGGCGGGTTTTGCCGGCTGATCAACACGATTGGCGAAGCCGGAAGATCGGTCATTCGAATGATGATATCCACGGTCAGTAACGGCGTTTTTGGCATCAGTCTTTTCCCAGTGATTTTCGAAGTTGTCGTCGTTGCCGCTTGTCCGGTTTCCTGGCGGGCGCCGGCGCACGCATGGTACCCGCCCGATGCCTGGCGGCCGCAGCGAGCCTCGCCGCGACGGTCTCTTCTGTTTCCACGTACAGCATTGCCGCTTCTTTGGCCGGACCGCGCCGGCTGGTAAAATCCACGACCTGCAATTCCTGTATATAGCCCTCGCGCCGGATGGCCAGCAGGTCGCTTCGTTCCAGCCCTCGCGAGGGTTTGATCCGACCACCATTAACCTTTACATGGCCGGCGCGGATCTCACGCGCGGCCAGTATGCGCGTCTTGAAAAGTCGCGCCTGCCATAGCCACTTGTCGAGTCTCGGTTTTTCCATACGGCGCTCATCGAAGCCCGGGTGGGCGTTATTGTACTGCTATAATTCGCCACTGTTTGCTGTGAGGAGCGCTGACGTGGATCAGGCATTTCTGAGCCGTTTGAGCAAAGACACCGAAGAACTGAAGGAAGCGGGACTGTTCAAGGCGGAACGGGTCATTCGTTCGCAACAACAAGCCGACATCCGGCTCGCCGATGGTCGTGAAGTCAGCAATTTTTGCGCCAATAATTATCTTGGCCTGGCAAATCATCCGGCGTTGATCGAATCCGCGCACGCGGCGCTGGATCAATATGGCTTTGGTATGGCATCGGTGCGTTTTATTTGCGGCACGCAAAGCGTACACAAGGAGCTCGAAGAGCGTATCAGCGGATTCCTCGGAACCGAAGAGACGATCCTCTACCCGTCTTGTTTCGATGCAAATGGTGGACTGTTTGAAACCCTGCTGGATGACAGCGACGCGATTATCAGCGACGAACTCAATCACGCCAGCATTATCGACGGTGTGCGCCTGTGCAAGGCACAGCGCTTTCGCTACAAGAACAACGACATGAATGACCTTGAAGAGCAACTCAAGGCGGCCAAAAATGCCCGCGTAAAATTAATCGCGACCGATGGAGTTTTTTCCATGGACGGAGTTATCGCCAACCTGCAAGACATTTGTGATCTTGCCGACCGGTATGGCGCGATGGTCATGGTCGATGACGCCCACGGCACAGGCTTTATGGGCGAACGTGGCCGTGGGACTCATGAGTACCGCGATGTAATGGGCCGCGTTGATATACTGACCGGGACCCTGGGCAAGGCCCTGGGTGGAGCCGCCGGCGGTTACACAGCGGCCAGCAAGGAAGTGGTTGGCTGGTTGCGGCAACGTTCGCGACCGTATCTTTTCTCCAACGCTATCGCGCCGGTCGTGGCGGCGGTTACCATCAAGGTCCTGGATATGCTGGAAACGGATACTGGTCTGCGGGACAAAGTCCACAGCAACGCCGCCTATTTCAGGAAGCGGATGAGCGGGTTGGGCTTCGACCTGGTGCCAGGTGAGCATCCGATTATTCCGGTCATGCTGGGTGACGCCAGACTTGCCAGCAAGATGGCCGACCTGATGCTCGACGAGGGCATTTATGTCATCGGTTTTTCCTTTCCCGTCGTTCCAAAAGGCAAAGCCAGGATCAGGACCCAGATGTCGGCTGGCCATGATACAGAGCATCTGGACCGGGCCATCGCCGCATTTGCCAAAGTCGGTCGCAAGCTGGGCATCGTCTCCTGAGGAAAAACCATGAAGGCACTGGTCAAAAAGAAATCGGAACCTGGCATCTGGATGGATGAAGTCGATCAACCGACTCCAGGTCACAACGATGTTCTGATTAAAATCAGAAAGACCGCAATCTGTGGCACCGATATTCACATCTACAACTGGGATGAATGGGCCCGCAATACGATTCCGGTCCCGATGCATGTCGGTCATGAATTTGTCGGCGAAATCGTGGAAACCGGCAGCGAAGTCGATGGCTTTGGGCCAGCGGACCGAGTGTCCGGCGAGGGCCATATCACTTGTGGTTATTGCCGTAACTGTCGGGCCGGGCGGCGTCACTTGTGTAGAAACACCATTGGCGTGGGCGTTGACCGCCCCGGTTGTTTCGCGGAATTTCTAACTATTCCTGCACAAAATGTTTTCAAACTTCCGGATTCGATCAGCGACGACATCGCCTCTATTCTGGATCCATTGGGTAACGCCACTCACGCTGCCTTGTCCTTCGACCTGGTCGGCGAAGACGTGCTGATCACTGGCGCCGGACCAATCGGCATGATGGCCGCGGCGATAGCCCGGCACGTGGGTGCACGACACGTGGTCATCACCGATGTCAATGACTATCGCCTGGAACTCGCACGCAAGATGGGCGCGAGCGTCGCGCATAACGTGGCCAATGGTTCCCTCGACGAAGTAATGGATTCGCTGGGCATGACCGAAGGCTTCGATGTCGGCCTGGAAATGTCCGGTAACCCGATGGCATTGCGCGATTTGCTGCGGACGATGCATCATGGAGGCAAAGTCGCGCTGCTTGGATTGCCACCGGAAGAAACCGCTGTCGACTGGAAACAGATCATTTTCAAAGGGCTGGAAATTAAAGGGATCTTCGGCCGCGAGATGTTCGAGACCTGGTACAAGATGACCAGCATGTTGCAAAGCGGACTCGACATCAGCCCGGTCATTACCCACCATTTTCCGATCGGCGAATATCAGCAGGGATTCGACATCATGCGCTCCGGGCAGTCCGGCAAGGTTATTCTTGATTGGTTTGCCTGAACCCGCGGCGGGCGGGCGGGAAAAAGCATGTTTTCATTCAGGATAGGAAACCTCTGCTCCTGACTTCAACCTGATGATATTTAAGGACAATTTCATATTTGAATCTTTGTCGCAAAATGGCGTCAGATGCAGAGAAGCTGCGGATTACCGATAATGGGAGTCAGTCGCTGGTTTTGCGATTGACATCGCTATTATATTCAATGGGTAAAAACCACACAGGATTCTGCAATGAAGAAGTTTATACTCGGTATCGCTTTACTGTCTTTGATCGCTTGCGCGAGCACCAGCGATCCGCAGAAAATTTCTGACAAGAGAATCGAAATTGACGCGATGGCGGCGACAACGCTAAAAGGCCTGTTGGCGGATAGCAGCGGCGCGAAACGGCTTTATGATGAAAGTTACGCCTATGCAGTGTTCAGCAATGTCAAAATATCAATAATTCTGACCGGTGGCGGCGGCAAGGGCGTGGTAGTCGAGAAAGCCAGTGGGAAACGAACTTATATGAATATGGGTACCGGCGGCCTCAATATCGGCCTGGGCGCTCACAAATACCAGGTGGTTTTCCTGTTCGAAACCAAGAAAGTTTATGACGATTTCGCGGAATACGGCTGGACGGCCGATGTATCCGCCAACGCAGTTGCCGGCGTCAAAGGCGCCAACGCCGGGACGACATTCAGCCATGGTATGGCTATTTATCCGATAACCGATGTTGGCTTGATGCTACAAGCTGATATTTCCGGTACGAAATACTGGAAAAGCAAAAGCCTGAATTAGTTTCTCCGAATCGGGCTACCGCTACTGCTATTCGCAGAAGCAATAATAATACATGCCGCGTGGGTCGTTGAAGTTAGCCAGGCTTTCAAAATTTTTCTGAACCGCGGCGGCAACCTGTTTGAATGGCTCACGCCATCCGCCAGCACCAACGCGAGAAGGCACAGCAACCTGTGCCACTCCATATATTCTCAGAACCAGTGCCTCCTCAAAACTGAGCTCGCGTTCTATGTATTTCACTTCGTAATCCTCGACGTCCAGACCTGCCAGTACCGCTGCCGAATCAAG
>JAPUHG010000128.1 GCA_027297845.1 Gammaproteobacteria bacterium
CAGTCTATTGAAGTGTTGCCCGATGCATCCTTCAATTACGGTCAGATGGCCTTTATCCTGGTTGATCTTGAACGTTGGGACGAGGCAGAGGCTGCCTATCGGAGATCAGCGGAGATTGACGGGAGAAGTCCGGAAATCTACGTTCGGATTGTTGCAGCAATGCAAGACAAAGCGTTAATCCCGCAAGCGATCGAAATGATAATGACCGAAACCGAGTGGCCCCACGATGTCTTTTTTCAACCCTGGTTTCTCATTAAGCTGGGTGCGTATGAAGAAGCAATTTCCCTGATTGAGCAATATGTCGATGAAGACGTTGCGGGTATGGGGTATCTGAATCTGAGCGATTTCGATCCAGTGAGAAATGACCCGCGCATCCAGGCGATTCTCAAAGGCCTGAACCTGGCCGGGACCTGAAAGGAAACTACCAGCGCTCTTTCAGCGCGATAAAGCGAGGGTTGTCAAGGTAGGGGTCGAATACCGGCTCATAGATGATAGTCGTATATTTTGGCAAGGCGGACGTCGCCGCGATGATGCGCGGATCAGTCCTTGCCGTTTCCTTTCTTGTAGGTGCGTTTGGATAGGGCGTTTTCGAAGGCTTGAACGAAGGCGTTGGCAAAACCGTCCGGCATCTTGCCTTCGCGATGCTGGATCAGCGTCGCATAGCGATCGGCGTATAAGTCCCAGTAACGTTTCTTGTTGCCACCGAGGAATTTATTCTTGCCCATCACATGCTCGAATTGTTCCTGCAGGTCTGCCGGGTCGAACATCTTCAGGTACTCGACCAGGGCCCTGCGCATGGCCTCATTCATGGATTCCATGTCGGCATTGACATCGAAATAGCACTCGCGGATCGCCTCCGTCGCAGCCTTGTACGCGCCGCGTTTGGCCGATAGCAACCTGGGTAACGCGTCATCCATACCCGCAGAGAATTTGATCGGGTTGTTTGAGCTTGGTTTCATCATCGTCTGGCCAAGCTTGAACCTGTCTTTTAACAAGGAGCGGTTTTGCATCAGCGTCTGCAGGCCACCGAGTAACTCGCCAAACACTCGGCCGACATCTTCCATCAGGTCTTCCGGTGGGCGGTTTGGCAACGCATCCGCGTCTACGCCGAGTCCCGTGACAAACGCCTCGAGCATTTGATTCTTGTTCACCATCGGCGGGAGCATTTGCGGCGCCTGGTTGGTGTTAGTGACCGAGCCCAATGTTTGCTCGACTTGTTGTTTCTCCTTGGCAAGCGAGCCGACCAGTTCCGCCCGCTTTACTTTTGTCGTATCCAGCTGGGTTTCTTTTTTGTTCGCCTTTTTCTTTTTCGCCTGCGGCGGTTCGGATGGTTCTTCCAGTTCTAGCTCCACCATGTCTTCGTCGGAAACCGCGGTTATCCCTGCGGGATCACCATTTTTCTTTCGCGCGGGCTTTTTCTTTTTGGGTTTGGCGGTTTTTGCTGCTGCGGGGCTGTCCAGGCCATCGATATCCAGCATCGTCCACGATCCGGTACGCTCATCGCCGTCCTCGTCGAGGGGTACCTTCAACGGGTTGACTTTCTTTGGCGCGGGCGGCGCCGATTTCCTTTTCTTTAGCTGCTGTTTCTTGAAGGCATTGTCTTCGACCAGGATTGTGGAGATATCGAATGAACAATCTTTCGCTCTCTCCGCGTCTTTCGGATCCAGGCTGACTTCAATCTTGTAATTGCCGATTCCGAACTGGTCTTCGTGAGTCAATAACAGCGGCTTCCCGGATGGGATCGGGTCGGGCATGTTGTTGATATAGGTGCCGTTTGAGCTGGTATCGATCAGGTAGAATTCGCCATCCTGCCAAATTACACTGGCATGATTGCCGGACACGAAATTCTCCGGGTCCGGAAGGTTCCAGTCACAACCTGGTGCGCGACCGATCGTGCCACCTTCGTCATCGAAGACTTTCGTCGTCTCCGTTTCCAGAAGATTGCCGGGGCCTTGCAAAATTCGTAAGGTCATTGGCATAACGGGGTCTGCAATATTCCTAATTTAACAATAGTCTGTTTGCCCATTTAGTGTCTCGGGGCCCGTGGCTCAACAGTTTGCGACTTTCGATTGCCGAATCTGTGAACCAGTCCATGTGTTATCCTGTAAATCTCAAAAAAGGGCGTTTTTGATGCCAGCCAAGCATATTTACAAGATCCAGTTCATCAATCAGGGGCAGGTTTACGAGATTTTTGCCGGTGGTATCCGTCAGGGCGAGCTGTTCGGCTTCCTGGAGGTTGAAAAGCTGGTCTTTGGGGAACGGACGACGGTGGTGGTGGACCCCTCGGAGGAGCGCATAAAGACCGAGTTTTCAGGCGTACGCAGGACTTTCATACCTCTGCATTCGGTGATTCGAATCGACGAAGTGGAAAAGCAGGGGATCAGCAAGATCAGCAAGCCCGAGGGAAATATCGCCCAATTTCCGGTGCCGGTCTATGCACCGAGTGGTGACCAAGGGAAAAAGCGCTAAAGTGGGCGACCTGCGGATCGCCTATCTCGGTAGCGGTAGCAAAGGCAACTCAGCGCTGATCGAAGCCGGGCAAACCACGATCATGCTGGATTGTGGATTCAGCACCATCGAAACCCTCCGTCGCCTGGAAAGACTGGATCGATCCGCCGATGACATCACCGCGATCCTGGTAACCCATGAGCACAGCGATCATGTTTCCGGCGTTGCTCGCCTGGCGCGACGCTTCGCTATCCCGGTCTGGCTGACCGCCGGCACCTTGAAAGGCTGCCCGGCGCTCGACGATGTGGAAACGGGAATCATCAATCCGCACGAGCCGCTGGTACTGGGCGATCTCGAGATCACACCAATGCCGGTTCCCCACGATGCGCGCGAGCCGTGTCAGTTCGTTTTTGATGATGGATCGGACCGGCTCGGTGTGATGACCGATATCGGTCACGTCACGCCGCACGTGGTCGAGACCCTGGCAGCCTGTAGTGCATTGGTTATCGAAGCCAATCATGACCTGGATATGCTCAATAACGGACCCTACCCATACGCGCTGAAACAAAGGGTTGGCGGGCATCTCGGTCATCTGAACAATGGGCAGACCGGGGATTTGTTAACAGAAGTGGATTGTTCGCGTCTGCGCTGGGTGGCGGGCGTGCATTTGAGCGAGAACAACAACACCGTGGAGCTGGCCCGCACGGCGATGGCCAGCGCGCTGGATTGCAAGACCGACGAAGTGTTGATTGCCGGTCAGCAAAGCGGACTGGAATGGCAGTCGGTGGGCTGATTCACTCATTAAAGAGTGCGAGGCTTCATTAGAAAAGCCGCCTCCTGTATCATTTCCTTTTTCACTTCAGGCCATCAGGGAACCGCGACGAGTCTATGGCCATCATCCAGTTGCCCGGCGCCACGGCGCTGTCCCGATTCCGGCTGCAAAGACTGCTTATCCAGTTACAGGAACAGGTACCGGGTGTTCAGGGCGTATCGGCCCGGTTTTTGCATTTTGCAGAACTCAGCAAGCCCCTGAACGAGACCCAACAAGAAGTTCTCGAGAAAATCCCCAGCTATGGGCCGGCTCGCAAGACGGTTTCCGAATCCGGCGAGTACATCCTGGTATTGCCGCGGACCGGAACGATCTCGCCCTGGTCCAGCAAGGCCAGCGACATCGCTCATATCTGCGGCCTGCAGAATGTGCTGCGTATCGAAAGGGGCATCGCCTATTACATTCAGTCGGAGGAGCCACTTCCGGCCGCAAAAATCGAGACCTTGCTGCCATATCTACACGATCGAATGACGGAAAGTATTTTTCGCGACAGCGCCAATGCGGAGACCCTGTTTGCCCACCACGAACCCGCGCCGGTAAAACTGATTGACCTGTTGACCGGGGGTAAGGAGGCATTGCGGCTGGCGGATTCAGACCTCGGCCTGGCTTTGTCCGATGATGAAATGGATTTCCTGCTCGAGAACTTTTTGCAAATCGG
>JAPUHG010000129.1 GCA_027297845.1 Gammaproteobacteria bacterium
GCCCGGCCCGAACATTCAATGCACCATCAATCTTGAGGCGTGGAACAGCCTTCCCGAGGACTTGAAACAGATTGTCAGCGTCTGCTGCAAAGCAGGCAACACGGACATGCAAGCCGAGTACAACTGGGGTAATGCGATGGCTCTTGACCGACTCAGGAACGACCCCAATGTTGAATTGCGCGAGCTACCGCGGGAAGTGTTCGATGTTCTGCGCCATCATGCCCAGGAGGCCATCGATGAATTGTCTGCGCGGGACGCGTGGTCGCGCCGCTTGCAAAAATCGCAGTTTGATTTCATGGAAAAGTCATCGGCGAATCAAAAAATAAGTGAGCTGGCATACCTGGATATGCGCATAAATGACTCGTGAATTTATGCAGTCTATTGTTGAAGCCGCTCCTACGGCCGCTGGAAGTTACAGAAGAGGAGAACGCTAATGAAATTACTCCGCATCGTGCCACTAATTTTCGTTATTGCTCCTTTTTTTTTGGCGGGAGCAAAAGCACAGCTAGTCCATGCGAGCGACAACCCGGTTGTTTATGGCCACCACCACATCAACGTAAGCAATCTCGACGAGCAAAAGCGATTCTGGGTGGATACACTCGGTGGCACGGCGGTTCCATTCGGTGATTACACGGTCATCAAATTCGAAAACGTGCTCGTCTTCCTGCGGGAGCAGAAACCAACGGGCGGTACGAAAGGAACCACGGTTAATCATATCGGTTTTACTGTGCCGGATCTCCGCGCCGTGCTGGACAATTTTCGAGCGGCAGGTTACCGGGTTGCCACGACAGAAGAGGTTCCTTCAAGTTACGAGGTCAAGGATGGAATTGCATATAACGTCGTTCAGGAGGCCTATCTTGCTTTCGTCATGGCTCCTGACGATGTGAAAATAGAGTTTATTGATGCTCCGGCGCAAAAAGCGGCAGTCAAATTGCATCATATTCATTTTGCGACACAAAATGTCGCGGCGATGAAAGACTGGTACGTGAAGACATTCGATGCCATTGACGGAATGCGGGGAAATTTCCAGGCCGCGGACCTCCCGGGGGTCAACCTGACCTTCTCTTCATCGGATCAGCCCCTGGACGGTACCCGGGATCGCAGCCTTGACCACATCGGTTTTGAGGTCGATGGTCTCGAGGCGTTTTGCAAGCACCTGGAGAGCCGGGGCACCACCTTCGATATTCCGTATACACCAATCGAAGACCTGGGAATTGCGGTCGCATTTTTCACCGACCCGTTCGGCACCTACATCGAACTTACGGAAGGCCTGGACGCCCTGTAAATAAACCGGGCGCCTGGCCCGGGGCTCTCAATCATCCCGGTTCAATCCGGGCATATGAGCCAGAGGCCGCGTCAGACTGAATCCTCATACATCCCTGACGCCGGGCAGGATTCTCGGTACTATGCGCGACCGACAAATCGGCAAGCAACGGATAAAAGAGGCAAGCATGAGAATTTTAGCCATAGCGGTACTCCTGGTCGCATTACCCGGAATTTCGAACGCACAGGGCAGCAGGTCCAAGACATGGGAACTGTCTGTTTCCGCGGTTTACCAGGATTCAAAGAGTCTTAGCGGTGACAACGGATCAAGTGTCGATATCGATTCGCAGTTGGGTTTCGGTCTAAACATTGCTTATAACCTGAACAGCAAGTTTTCGCTTGGCGGCGATTTCGAGTTCATCAGGCCTGACTATACGGCTGTGCTCGTTGCGGAAAATCCAGGCGAACAGGACATCGTCATTTCCCACGAAATGTACCAGTTTAACGGTCGCTTCAAGGGCACCTTTAACATCATTGATGGGCCATTTACACCGTTTGTCGAGGCAGGCCTGGGATGGAGTTATTTCGACTCCAAGGTTGTGGACGGACCGCCGACGACCGGTTGTTACTGGCACCCCTGGTGGGGCTACATCTGCACTAATTTTTACGACACATTCGATGACACGCTGTTCAGCTATGGCGTTGGAGTCGGTCTTCGTTATGAATTTAGTGGCGGTACATTCATTAAGGCTACCTACAACCATTGGGAAATGGATGGCATTGGAGATTCTGAAGATGCGGCGTTTAACGCGGCTAAGCTCGAGTTTGGCTGGAGCTTCTAAGCACGAACGAACACGCGTCCGGTCTTGGCGAGACGCTTAATAAGTCAAAGGCGAGCCGCTGGCTCGCCTTTTTATTGGCCGATGATTCAAGACAATTTTTCCGGCAGCCACGTAACGAGCCCCGGAAACAACGCCAGTATCAACAGCACACCCAGTTGGATGGCGACAAAAGGAATAACGCCCCTATAAATTTGTGCCGTTGAAACCGATGCGGGGGCCACACCGCGCAA
This sequence comes from Gammaproteobacteria bacterium, assembly GCA_027297845.1. GTDB lineage: Bacteria > Pseudomonadota > Gammaproteobacteria > Steroidobacterales > MnTg04 > MnTg04. Next base: position 2,336 of record JAPUHG010000129.1, read on the forward strand.
ATAGAACAATGCGAATCCGAAAGGAGGCGTTAGAAAAGACGTTTGCAGGTTAATGGCAATCATGATGCCAAGCCAGACTGGATCGAGCCCCATTCCAAGCAAGACCGGCCCGACAATGGGCACAACGACAAATGTAATTTCTATGAAGTCGAGTACGAAACCGAGAAGAAACATGACCAGCATGACGGCGAGCACCGCAGCAAATACGCCACCAGGAAGCGCGGTAAGCAAGGCACGAACGGCGTCGTCGCCCCCGTAGCCGCGAAAGACCAGCGAGAAAACAGAGGCGCCGATCAAAATCAGGAATACCATGCTGCTAATTCTTAATGTGCCTTGCGAAATCTCGCGGAGTCGCTCCATTGACAATTGCCCGCGCTGCAGCGCGATGAGCAAAGAGCCGGCGGCACCCACGCCAGCCGCTTCCGTGGGCGTTGCGACCCCCAGCAAAATCGAACCGAGAACGGCAAAAATAAGGATCAACGGCGCGAAGAGCGCGTGGAATACATCCAAGATGGATACCTGCGCATCCGGGTCCGTGGTATGAGGCGGCATCGCTTCTGGGTTCACGATCGCGACGATAACCAGGTAGGCGATATACAGAACAACCAGTAACAGGCCAGGAACCAACGCACCCGCAAACAAGTCACCGACAGACACCGTCTCCGGCGAATAGATACCTTGAGCCAGTTGCGCCCGCTGGTAGTCCGACGAAATAACATCGCCAAGCATTACCAGGATAATTGACGGAGGAATGATCTGCCCCAGCGTTCCTGAAGCGCAAATGATCCCGGTCGATATCTCGGCGGAGTAGCCTCTCTTTAACATGGTGGGCAGCGACAGCAAGCCCATGGTTACGACAGTTGCACCAACGATTCCAGTGCTTGCTGCAAGCAGCATCCCGACGATGGTTACTGATATGCCGAGACCACCGCGTAAGGAGCCGAATAAAGCACTGAGAGTCTCGAGCAATTCCTCCGCTATTTTGGCGCGCTCGAGCGTGATGCCCATAAAGACGAAAAGCGGAACGGCAACCAGGGTCTCATTGGTCATGATGCCGAATACGCGACTTGGAAGCGCGGCCAGAAATGCCTGCTCGAAGCCACCACCGATGACACCTGCAAGCGCGAAAATAAGCGCCGTGCCACCCAGCGTGAAAGCGACCGGAAACCCAGCGAGTAACAGGACAATGACGGCCATGAACAACGCTAGTGCGACCCACTCCATTGGCTAACGTTTCCTTAAGCGCCGCAAGGACTGCAACAATAGCGACAGCCCTTGCAGCCCGATCATCAAAGGAAAGATAACCAGGACGGATTTCAGGAGTGGTATAGCTGGAAAGGGTAGCCCACCCGAATTTCGCGACACTTCCCGAACGGACCAGGCGGCGTGAACATAGTCCCAGGACTCGACCAGGAAGAAGATACAAAGCGGCATGAGGAAGCAAATGACACCGAGTGCATTCACCCACGCTCGTCCTGATTCGCTCATATCCCGATAAAAAATATCGACCCTGACGTGCCCTCCCTTTTGCAGTGTTTAAGCCGCGCCAACCATCAAAACAACGGCGTGCATCCAGATCAGCGACTCCTGCAACCAAATAAAACCCGCGTCGAAAACATAACGTAGTACAACGATCACGAAGGTTACGATGACCATCAGCAACGTCAGCCAAGAGACAGCCCGCCCGATCGAGTTGCTGAATTTGTCGAGCCGTGTGCTCAGCTTGCTATCTAAGTGCATTCATTTTCACGGCATCGACCCTGCCCATCAATGCCGCCAGAATGTCGGCATAAAAAGAACCAGCAGGGTAAAAATTTCAAGTCGTCCGAGCAGCATTCCAACCACAGCGATCCACTTTGCCGCGTCAGGCACAGTCATGAACCCCGACGTAACCTCACCCAGCCCCGGGCCGAGATTGTTGAGCGTTGCGGCTACCGCAGAAAACGCGGTGACCTGGTCAAGGCCGGTCATCATCATGCCAAGGAGCATGATGCCGAAGACAATGATGTATACGGAGAAGAATCCCCAGACTGCATCGACCACCCGAAACGGAACCGCGTGATTGCCCAGCTTGACCGGGATTTCGGCGCTCGGATGCACCAGCCGGGCAATTTCACGTGCGCCTTGTTTAAAAATGAGCAGCCAGCGCATGACCTTGATGCCACCCGCCGTGGAGCCCGCGGAACCGCCAATGAAGCTGGCGAATATCAAAAGCACCGGGACCGCGCCTGGCCAGGCGGAATAATCGGCTGTCGTAAAACCAGTCGTCGTCGCAATCGATACCGCCTGGAACAGTCCATTGATGACCGAGTCTGCAGGCTTGAGATAAGTGATATTCCAAAGCAAAGTGCCGATCACCAGTGCCGAAACCGCTACCAGGTAGAAAAAATAGGCACGAAACTCCTCATCACTGGTGTAGTGGGAAACCTTTACGTTCCTTACCGCGAAAAAGTGCAGGGAAAAATTAATACCGGCGGCAAACATGAAAATTATGGCGACGAGTTCGATCGCTGAGTTGTCATAAAATCCAATACTCGCATCGTGGGTGGAAAAGCCGCCAATCGCCACGGTAGAAAATGCATGACACAGGGAGTCGAAACCGTTCATTCCTGCGAACCAGTATCCCAAAGCGCACAGAACGGTAAAGGAAAAGTAAACCAGCCATAGCGCCTTGGCGGTCTCCGTTATTCGTGGTGTCAGCTTCGTGTCTTTGACCGGGCCAGGCGTTTCCGCGCGATAGAGTTGCATGCCACCGACGCCCAGCATGGGTAACACAGCCACCGCCAAAACAATGATTCCCATACCGCCGAGCCACTGCAATTGTTGCCGGTAATAGAGAATGGCCTTGGGCAATGAATCGAGGTTGGTCAGCACCGTTGCGCCGGTGGTGGTGAGCCCGGACATGGATTCGAATATCGCGTCCGTCAGCGTCATGGACAACGTGTCAGCAAGATAAAGCGGCGCCGCGCCGAATGTGCCCAGGACGGTCCAAAACGCGGCGACAACGACAAACCCGTCACGAAGACGCAAATCGCGTCGAGATTGCCTGACAGGAAGCCAGATCAGCAAACCCGAAAATAGTGTCAGGGCAAAACCCTGGAGAAATGGCAGCCACGACCCTTCCTTGAAGACCACGCTAACCAAAATCGGCGGCAACATCGTCAGGCTGAAAATCATCAGGAGCAGCCCGAGTATTCGTTGCACCACCGTCCAGTTCATCGGTTCTATGCTCGCATTCGACCGATAGTCGGCTTACTGCCTGGATCAAACAAAGGACACACCGACCTGGAACAGTTTTTCGAGATACTCAATCTTGCGTCTGTCTGTCAGGAACAGGATAACGTGATCATCCGTCTCAATGACCGTGTCATGGTGCGCAATGATGACCTCTTCGCCGCGAACGATAGCAACGATGGCACAGCCTCGCGGCAGGCCAATGTCCTCGATTTTTTTGCCAACAACCGGAGAGTCTCCCTTCGTCCCGTGCGCAATGGCCTCAATCGCCTCTGCAGCACCGCGACGCAGGGAATGCACTTTGACCACGTCGCCTCTACGGACATGCGCGAGCAAGGAGCCGATCGTTATTTGCCGCGGCGAGATTGCGATATCAATGTTGCCGGATTCAACCAGTTCCG
>JAPUHG010000013.1 GCA_027297845.1 Gammaproteobacteria bacterium
CCGGTAACCTGGCAATTGCTCACAAACGGCGCTGGTTTTGAATTATTCAGGTAGCGCTACGTTAAACTCGATGGCTGCCAGCTGCTCGGGCGCTGCGCCAATTTCCAACAAAACCTCGTGCCAGCGGGGATCGTTATGCAGCTTTTGGTACAGCGGATTGAATGCAGCATCTCCAACCGATCCTGGGAATATCTCGGTCGCAAGTCTCATAATCCGGAACGCCTCATCGGCGTTGCCGAGCCACGCGTTCAGCCGAGCATGTCCGTGCGGCCACCTTTCTTCGTCTTGAATTTCGAGTAATTCCCGTAACGCTGCTGCCGATTCTTCCTCACGACCCAGATCGTGCAGCGCCAATACCGTTCCATGTAGACGGTAGGGCGCATGATTGTCCAACTCGAAATCTGCAAGTGCACCGGCCGGATCTTCCGCCACCAACTTGACCAGACCGGATTTCCACCTACCGCTCTCCGCGTCCGGACTCAAGCTGATTGCTATTGCATACCGGCGTAGCGCGTCGTCGTTACGCCCGGCCTGCAGGTAGGTCCAGCCAAGGTTCCAGTGAACCCATAGGTTCAGGGGGTCGCGTTCCGTAAGATACTCAAATATGCGAATAGCCAGGTCTGATCTGCCAATACCTGAGGCCAGGGTCGCTAATCCTAAAAGAGCGTTCAAGTTGGACGGGTCGACTGCGTTGGCGTCTTCGAACAGTCTGGCAGCAGCGACACGGTCATTGTCCCTGAACATCTTCTGCCAAGCCATGAATGTCTTGAGTCTCGGATTATCGGGATCCAGCGCCAATATGCGGTCACGTGTTTCGAGGGCCAGCACTTCCAGCTCATCTCTTTCTTTCCAATCGGCTTCCAGTTGTGGAGCAGCATAGAGCAACATCAATTCGAGTAGCGCATCGACATAACCCGGATCGATTTCCAGCGCCTGCTTCAACATTTCTTCGGCTTTCGGATATTTGTCGGCATTTTGCAGTTTGACAATTTGCTGCGCCTGTAAATAGAGCGGATAGGCAAGCACGTTCGCCCGAGTGGCTTTTGGAGAATCGCCGAGCAAAGTCAGTCGAAGCTGCTCGACAACCTGTGCCGCAACTTCGTCCTGAATCGCGAAAATGTCATCCAGAGACCGATCATAGGTTTCCGACCAGAGATGGGTATCGGAGCGCGCCTCGATCAGTTGCACGGTAATGCGCACCTGGTTACCGGCTCTGCGAACCGATCCTTCCAGGATGTGTGCGACATTGAGTTTCTCTGCGACTTCCGGGATGTTGATATCATTTCCCCGGAACGAAAAGGCGGACGAACGGGAGATGACCCGCAACTCGGGAATTTTTGCCAGCAGGTTCAGCAATTCTTCTGATATACCATCCGCGAAATACGCCTGCTCCGGGTCCGAACTCATGTTGACGAACGGCAAGACCGCGATGGACTGGTCGCCATAGGACTCCACCAACGCCTCGGCTCGGCCTTCCTGGCGGGCGGTCTCGGCGATAGACGCTTCCCTGGACACCGATAGCACGAACTTGTCGAGTGCAAAATATCCCAGGGCGAGTACGAGCGTGATCGTGATCAGGCGATCGAAGCGCCTGGCCGCCTGCATGGAAACAGTTGCGCCGTGATCGATATCCCGGTCGCGCTTGAGTCCTTCGGGCGTGAGATCAAACACCCAGGTCAGGATGAGGACCGGGATAAAGCCGATCGCAAGAACAATAACGATGGCACGAGCTGCGGCGTCGCTAAAGCCAAACAGCGGGAACAATGTCTCAACGATCTGGATAACCAGCCAGGATACAGCCGCATAGGCGATCGCCATACGGACGACATTGCGGCGTTTTAACTCGGCAAAGAACGACATTGTCTTCATGGCCTCCCGGGGCTCGCCCGATCATGAGGGAAGTGGCCGATTTTGTCGATTCGACGGGCGGGTAAGGTCATTTACCTATTTTTCACTTCATGGATTTGATGCCCACTATGCACATTGAGTAGCAGCGCCTCGGTACTCGCTGATTTGCAAGTGGATCGCCTGATTTTTTTCGATCGTCTCCCCGACTACAAAACCATGATCGTGCGCGGCCCATACCCATGCTGGCCCTAATGCGCAGCACACCATCCCTTTGAACCAAAAGGCGCTACACCATTCTAAATGAGCACTCCGGTTATAATGGATACTATGGTTAGCAAGGGAAAATTCTCTGGGCTCGCATTGGTGCTGCTGTTGACGGCATGTGCGGCGCCGATTCCGTTTGCGCAGACCGGCGCTATCGATCGCGAGCAATTATTGAGCGGCGGCGCACTGCCGGTACACATTCAATCAGCAATCCACCTGCCCGACGACGACGTACTCGGCCTCAGCGCGGAAATGGTTCGCTTCGTCGATCAGGCCGCGGCGAGCAGCGGTACCGATACGGGCAAAGTCGACGCGCTTTTGCAGGCATTGTTTCTATCGCCCGAGATAAATTTTGTATTCGATCCGATGGCCACCTATACGGCGGCGCAGACCTTCGAATACGCCCGGGCCAATTGCCTCGCCTTTGCCGGCATGGTGACGGTGATGCTTCGCCACATGGGGATCAAGGCACAATTCAATGAGGTAGATGTGCCGGAAGTCTGGGATATGCGAAGTTTGAAGACGATGATCCTGTATAAACATGTCAACGTGATGATTCATCCGCGCGGCGGGCGGAAAAAGGTCGTGGATCTCGATGCAGCGGAATATGACAGTAGTTACAAGCAAAGAATTATTTCCGATCAACAAGCGGTCGCGCAGTATTACAACAACCGTGCGATGGACTATTTGTTCGATGAAAACCTGGCGGACGCATTCAGTTACCTGAGCAAAGCGATCACGCTCGACCCACAAGCCTCATACCTGTGGGCCAATCTTGGCACCTTTTATCGAAATGCAGGCAATCGAAGCGCCGCCGAACTTTCCTACAGGATCGCGTTGAACGAGAAACCGCGGAACCTGATTGCGATCAGCAACCTGGCGCGGTTATACGCGAACGACGGGAAAACGGAACTGGCGCGGAAGCTGGACAAAAAGGCTGAATATTTTCGTAGCCGTAACCCGTATTTCCGTTACCGGCAGGGCATAAACGCTTTTTCGGAGCAGGATTTCGCGACCGCCATGCGCCACACCAAAGCCGCGATCCGGATTTATCCGCGAGAGCATCGCTTCCATTTCCTGCTGGGTGCGATCTACGAAAAGGTCGGCAACCAGAAAAAGGCAGAGGCCAGTATGCAGAAGGCAGTTGCGATGAGTGCCGATGCGAAACAAAGCGCCAGGTACCAGAGCAAAATGGACCACCTGCTTTCATCGCGTTAGCAGAGGTTTGCCAGAGAGATTTCTTCTTCAGTGCTCTGCTGTCTTGTATTGTTCAAGTCGCTTTCGATACAGCAGCAAAACTCCTGGACCAAGAGCCAGCAGCATCACGGCGATGCCGGTGATGATTCCCCAACCGGAAAATATTGGCGCCGAGCATTCCTCTTTATAGCGAATATACACGTGGCAAGGGACCGCAACCAAGAGCTCCAGCACGCTGCCGGCGAGCAGGCGAGAAAGCATTTTGTGAACCAGCGATTCTTCGTCGTTGACATAGCGGTTGAATGCCAGGCCCCAGATAATCCAGGCTGGTATCCAGGAAAATATTAGCAGTATTGTCACGCTCCCCGAATCGACGAGCTGCGATTGCCATGCGGTATCGATTGCAAAAGCGACTGAAATTAGCGCACCGGCAGTCAACAGGCCAGTTGCGAGCGCTGTGGCCCAGACAGTTCGTTTCAGGCTGGCTTTTGGCTTCGTTCGCCGAAAGGAGCGGTCGACGGATGCAAACAGAACCGCCTGCGCGATCAGTAAACCCAATACCGGGAGAAACACCAAGCCTAAACTAATCAGGGTTTCAGCAGCGCTCAAGTCCCAATCGAGGTCGTCGAAGCTGACAATCCAGGTGATGGATTCACCTGTAAGATATGACCACAATGGCAGGAACAGCAGATACAAAAGCAGCAGATAAACCGCTGATACCAGGATTCCCCATCGTCGCATCCCGATTCTCCTTTGCCGCCGTACGCCAGCATGGAGTGTAGCCAATTCAAATGGGAAATGGCGAATAGCGAAACAGAATTGAACCGGCTCTTTAGTTTTAACTACGCCCAGGGATTACGGTTTCGGAGAGTGTTTCCAGGCCCTGCGGTCCATCGAAGCGGGGCTCCGCACAAACTTGATTACGACCGGAGGATTTGGCCTGGTACAGCGCTTCGTCAGCCCGCTGTATCGTTTCCTTGATTTCTTCATTGGCGCGGTACTGGGCGACACCGACGGACACGGTTACCTTGATGTCGTCGGTAAATTCCCGCTCCGCGGTCAGCTCGCGAATGCGCTCGGCGCAATTGATCGCTCCCGACAAGCTGGTGCCCGGAAGCAGCACGATGAATTCCTCACCACCATAGCGCCCCATCGGATGACCGCGTCGGTGCACCTGATCCATCGTACGTAATACACCACCGGCACGCATCGTGAATTCAGTGAGCACCTGGTCGCCGGCGAGGTGGCCGAAACGATCGTTGACGCGTTTGAAATGGTCGAGATCGAAAATGCAGATTGAGAAAATCCGGTTCTCTTCATCGGCACGTACTTTTTCCTGGTCCAGACTGCCCATGATGAAACGGCGATTATAGGTGCGCGTCAATTCATCGCGCTCGGCCTGGTGAGTCGCGCTTTCGATCGCGCGTTCGAGGTTCCGGTTCTTCTCCCGCAGCGCGTGCTTTAGACTGCCGACGTAGTTGCCAAAATAAGCACTCCACAGAACCATTACCGTCAAAACCAGGAAACGCAGCGCTTCCTGGCTTAAATCGGCCTGGCTGACGCGCAACACATCATCGTAGATTAGCACCGCGGCATAACCGCTAAGCGAGAATATAGCCAGGAAAAGGAGTTCCGAACGGTTTAACTGGAACATCCCGAACAGCATGGTCATGACATAGACCATCAGCATGATGTCTCTGGCCGGTGGCGAGAAATACATCAATGCCAGGATCCAGCACATCGCAACCAGGCACTGGAAAAGCGTTAGCGACGGATCGCTGAATCGCTTGTTAAGACCGGAGCGCAAAACGATAAAAATCACCATATTGGAAAGCGCTATTCCGCCAAGCATGAATAGCAAGGCATCGGGTTCGACAGTCAGGGCGCCGCTAAAAAATCCGGCCAGACCAAGAACAACCCACAGGCCGTACGAGACCAGGGCCATGCCAAAACGGCGCAGGCGTAACGCTTGTTTTTCATCATTTTTAGGTACGACAAAATAATCCACTTACCGATCCCTGGTTTAGTGCATGCCGCATAGCATCATGGAATTCGCGTTTGCAAAGCGTGAGCGTCGTCGCATTCGTGAATGCTACCGGGATTATGTAAAGCAGTTTATATCAAAAAGCCCTAAACGATTGGCCTGCAGGGTGTGACTTCTCAGGCTAATCGCTAATACCGTACTTGGGGAAAAAAGATCAGGCGCTACGACTGGTCAGCCCAGGATGCTCTCACGCCGATAAAACAGACTGGCAAGCCAGACAAAAAGTGCGCCGACTGCCAGGGTGCTCACGGCCGAGACCAATATCCACTCGGCTCTCAATGCTTCGCCTTTCATGATGGCGGTGATCAACAAGTGCTGGCTGAGACTGGGAACGGCCATTAACTCAAAGGCGGGGTCCAGCGCGAAAATCGCCGCAAAAATAATCGGCAGAGTAGGTACCAGCAACACCACCGTCAGGTAGGTCTGGGCTTCCTTGTAGCTGCGGGTGAACGAGGCGACCAGCGTCATCATGCCGGCGCCGAACAAGGTAAATGGCACCATGATCGCGAATACCGACAAGGCTATACCGGGGCCGAAGTTGGCTTGCATGTCGAGCGCCTGGAGGTCGAGGAAACCGAGGCTGATAGAAAACGCGGTAACCGTGACCGCCAATGCCACCAGCATGAATGTGCAGGTTGCCGCGACTTTGCCGAGGATCAGCTGGCCGGTGGGCACCGGCAGCGTCAGCAACGGCTCGAGCGAGCCGCGTTCCCGTTCGCCAGCCGTCGTGTCGATCGCCAGGTACATGCCGCCCATCAACATCGAAAACAAGATGAAATAGGTCAGCATGCCAAGAATAATCAGCGCTCGCCCTGCCGCCGTGGAAACATCGACTTCATCGACTACCAGGGGGTGCAGAATCAGCGGGCTGATACCACGAACTTGCAAACGCAACGCCGCGAGCTGGTTGCGGTATGAGTTGAGCAGGTTTCTTGCTTTGCGCACATCGCCACGGTCGCGGCTCTTCGCATTGTTGACGACCAGTTGTAGCGGTGCAGGTTTTCCCTCGCGCATCAGTTCGCCGGTCGATTCGGGTATGACCAGCACCATGCTCACATCACCACGAATGACCGCCTCGCGAGCGTTTTCCGGGCCATCCACAACATTGAC
>JAPUHG010000130.1 GCA_027297845.1 Gammaproteobacteria bacterium
CGATATGAGCTTAGCGGCGCGTGTTCAGCATTGGCAATCTTGTACATCAGCCCAGTCATAGAATCCGATTGAAAGGGTAAATGGCCGGTTAATAACTGATAAAGCGTAACACCAAGCGAAAACAAGTCCGAGTCGCCAGTCACATTTTCGCCCTCAAGCTGCTCCGGCGACATATAGGACGGAGTGCCCAGAACGATCCCGGTTTTGGTTGCATGGGAGTCGGTCAGCCGGGCAATACCAAAATCAGTAATCTTCAGCTCGTCCTTTTCAGCAAGATACATGATATTGGCCGGTTTTATATCACGATGCACCACATTTTGTTGGTGGGCGTAATCCAGCGCGTCAGCCGCGCGCGCGATAAGTTTCAGCACTGTCTCAGCGGGCAACAAATTGTCCGGAGTCGTGTAACTGTTCAGGTGCTTGCCCTTGAGGAACTCCATCGCGATATAGGCCAGGTCGTGATCTTCACCAACATCGTAAACGGTAACGATATCCGGATGATTCAGGCGCCCGGCTGTTTCAGCCTCGCGAAAGAATCGCTTCTTGGCGCTGGCGATCTCGTCTTCTTCGAATTCGTCAGCAAGGGGGATGGTCTTTATGGCGACGATGCGATTGATTTTGGGATCGCGGCCGAGATAAACGACGCCCATCGCACCTTTACCGATCTCCTTTTCGATCTGGTAGCGTCCCAGCACCGGTTTTTGAACACCCGAACCTTCGATCAGCAACGAGGCCCGTGCCGCGCTTTTGCCGGCGCCCAGAATCATGGTTTCTTCCAGTTGCTGCGAGCGCTGCATACGCTCACGAATATCCCTGTACTTGGCGTCATGATCGGCGATGTGTCCGTAAACAGCACCCGCCTTGTTGAATTGCCTTTTACGCTCGAAGTCCAGCCCGAGGTTATACAGCAAATCCATCATTGAATTATCCAATGGACAGCGGCGGAATTTTTCGAAAGCCATGTCCAGTTGCCCCTGGCCCTGGAACGCCAGGCCAAGCATTTTGTTGCTTTCTGCGCCCTCGGCGTCGGCCCGAAATTTAAGATGCTCGGTAATTCTGAAGTTACGGACCGTAATGACAAGATGACCGATGATGAGTAACAGGGAAGGAACTCCCATGCGCAGCCATTCTGAATCCAGTACCAACAGACTGTATTCGCTGACCAAAAGGATCATGACCAGCAGGAAACTGATCAGCGCGGCGCTGCCCGCTCTGAGCCTGGGCAAAATCACACAAAGATAAATAACGATCAGAACGATGGCGGCAAACTCGATCACCCATGCCCAATCCGGTCTGACCACAAAGTTCTGTTGCAGGATACTGGAGACTGTGTGGGCGAGAACCATGATGGGTGCGGTACTGGCATCGATCGGAGTTGCCTGAAAATCTCCGATTCCTACGGCCGTTGGTCCGATCAATACAATCTTGCCGCGGAATTTATCTGCTGGGATGACGCCGGTCCAGACATCGTAAAAAGAATCAATGCTGAATGGAGATTGCGAGCCCTTTTGCGGGTAAAAAAAGTTCAGCATGCTGAAATCGGGCATGGTGTCGATCGACAGGCCGCCCAGGGTGATGCCACCATCCGCATGCACCCGGATTTCGCTGTGATCCAGATTCAGACTCTTTGCGGCGATACTGAGCGCCAGCGACGGATAGAGCTGTCCAAAATAGTTGACCACCAACGCTTCGGAGCGTAGCCGGCCGTCGCGGTCCAGGTTCAGATTCAAATGACCGAGGGCGACGGCCGCTTCTCCGAGTTCTGCGATCGGTGGCATGATCTCGCTCGCCGGCAGACCAATAAGTTGATCGTCGTCTCGTTCCGTGGCCGTTAGCTGGTGCCTGCCGACAAAGTCAGGCGGCAACTCGTCGGCGTTACCCAGCGACCTACCCAGACGAAACTCAATGGGTAACACCACGTTCCCGGCGTGGCGAATACTGTCTGCCAGTTTCCGGTCGTAATCGATTTCCACGATGGACCGCACGAGACGCGAGCGCAGCGCAGCCAGCGCGACACTCAGATTTTCATCGGCACCAGCAGGCTGCTGCTCTTCGAGTTCGTTTATCAGGATTTGCAGTTGATTGAGTTGTTCGAGGCCCGGATCCAGTTGCCGCTCCGACATCAGGATGGTGCTGGCAATCACCCGCGTTTCGGCATCAGCCAATTGGTCGAGGAGGCTGGCTAAAATATTCCGCGACCACGGCCAACGCCCAATATTTTCAATGCTGCGGTCGTCGATCGCGATAACCGCAACCCGGTCGCTCGGTTCCGCCTGGGTCAGCAACACTCCGCGATCGTACAAGGATGTTTCCAGGCCATAGAACAATCCGGCCGCCAGCCAGTAGGCGAACAGGCAGAAAATGATGGTAAATCCGAGACCAGTCGCCCAGTTCGCCGTCCAGTTGTTTCCGTTTTGTCCCGGCATTGCATTCCTTGCGGCCAAGTCGCGTGCAGTATAAGCAGCTTTTTGCCGGTTTTCGACTGTTGGCAGCCCGCCTGCCTTTGTCTAATCTACCGCGCTGGCCGATTTCCCGCCCGCGCCGATACGATCGCCTGGGCCAGGCACACCGCCAGGCGATTTCCGGTTGCATGCTAGTATCGCCGGCAAACAGCCCAATAGGAAAGAAATGGCAAAAACACGCCTGGTATACATTTGCAACGCCTGTGACGGGCAAAGTCCGAAGTGGGCCGGGCAGTGCCCGGATTGTGGCGCCTGGAATTCACTCGAAGAGTCGAAACCGGTAGCCAAGGTAGCGCGCCTGCCAGGATATTCCGGGGATGTCGGCCTGGAAACGCTCGCCGAATCGGCCGCAAAGGAAGAGCAGCGAATCAGCACCGGCATGACGGAATTCGATCGAGTTCTGGGAGGCGGCGTGGTCAAAGGGTCGGTAACCTTGATTGGTGGAGACCCAGGGATAGGAAAATCCACACTCCTGTTACAGGTGATGGCCAGCCTGAGTGCCAGGTTGCCATGCCTTTATGTGACGGGAGAGGAATCGGTACGCCAGGTCGGTTTGCGCGCCAGACGGTTGGGTGTGCAGGCGAGTGAAATGAACCTGTTGGCGGATACCAGTCTGGAAAATCTGCTGGCCCACGCGGTACGCAGCAAGCCCGGCGCCCTGGTGATCGACTCCATACAGACGTTGGTGTCAGGAGAATTGCAGTCGGCCCCTGGTTCGATTGCCCAGATCAGAGACTGCGGTGCACAACTCGTTCGTTATGCCAAACAATCCGGTTGTGCCGTGTTCCTGGTGGCGCACGTGACCAAGGAAGGCAATATTGCCGGACCGCGGGTGCTTGAGCACATGGTTGATGCTGTTTTGTATTTTGAAAACGAACCCGGCAGTCGATTTCGCCTGATTCGCGCGGTAAAAAATCGTTTCGGCACCGCCAATGAATTGGGCGTTTTCTCGATGGGCGCGGATGGTTTGAAAGAGGTGCTGAATCCATCGGCGATGTTTGTCTCGCGACACGACGACCCGGTTGCCGGCAGCGTTGTAATGGTGACGCGCGAGGGTAGCCGGCCGTTGTTGCTGGAGGTCCAGGCCCTGGTAGACATTTGCCAGGGGAACTATCCGCGGCGGGTCGCCGTGGGCCTCGAGCAAAACCGCCTGGCGTTGTTGCTCGCGGTATTGCACCGGCATGCGGGCATATCGGCCAGCGATCAGGATGTATTCGTCAACGTCGTCGGTGGTGTGCGGGTCGTTGAAACGGCGGCGGATCTGCCTGTCTTGCTCGCCAGCGTATCCAGCATTCGTGACAAGCCACTGCCAGCGGACTTGATTTGTTTTGGAGAAGTCGGTTTGGCCGGTGAGGTCAGGCCGGTCGCCTATGGCGAAGAAAGGCTGGCTGAGGCTGCCAAACATGGTTTTCGACGGGCGATCGTGCCGCAAAAAAATGTGCCGAAAAAGCCGCACAAGAGCATCGAAATAATCCCGGTCAGCCGCCTGTCCCAGGCGATCAGGGCGGCAGGCCTGCATAGCTAGCCATCTATCGCGGCTCAGACTTGGGGTCGATAGTCTCTATGCGCGGGTGTATGCGTACATTCTTGACGGTGTTTTCGGTCACATTCAGGATTTCGATCGGGTAGCCGGACAGTTTCAGGCCAGTCCCCGGTTCCGGAATCGACTCAAGATAATCCACAATCAGGCCATTGAGCGTTTTTGGGCCATCCACAGGCAGGTCCCAATCCATCGAGCGGTTCAGGTCACGGACGTTGGCGCCCCCGTTGACGATATATGTGCCATCCCTTTGCGGGAGTACATCCCGTGCGAGGTCCGCCGGGTCGCTGGTAAAATCACCGACAATTTCCTCGAGTATATCTTCAAGTGTGACCAGCCCCTGGAGATCGCCATACTCATCGACCACCAGCGCCAGCCGCTGTTTTTCGTTTTGGAAATGAAACAGCTGGCGGTTCAAAGTCGTCCCTTCGTGCACAAAATACGGTTCTCTGATGCTCCTGGCCAGTGCGTCCCTTTCAAGACGGCCATGCGCCAGGTCCCTGACGACCGAGCGCAAATGCAAAACACCCTGCAGATTGTCCAGTTCATCGGAAAAAACGGGCATCCTGGTGTATTGCGTGTTCTGGATCTGGCGCAGAATATCTTCCCAGCGGTGTGCGAGATCGATGCCAACAACATCCGCGCGCGGCACCATGACATCTTCAACAGTAATTGTTTCAAGATCCAGGATGCGGGTCATAATCTGCTGCCTTTTCCTGGGGTTACGCGTTCCCGGGTCGGTCAGAACCGCTCTCAGTTCTTCCTTGCTTAGATGGTGATGGTACCCGTCCGGATTGCGAATCCCGATCAGCCAGAGCAGGCCATTGGAAATACCGTTCAACAGCCAGATTACCGGGTACAACACCTTGAGCAACGGGTAAAAAAGGAAGGCGGCTGGAAAAGCGATTTTTTCCGGGTTCATCGCCGCGGCGGTCTTGGGCATCACCTCCGCGAAGATCAGAATAACGACGGTCAAAACCAGTGCCGCTACGGCGACGGAATTTTCTCCCCAATGACGGACAGCGATCAGCGTCGTCAGTGATGCCGCGAGCACATGGGTCAGGTTATTACCCAGCAGAATCAGACCAATGATGCGATCGGGCCTTTTTAGCAAAGCCTCGGCAAGCTGCGCGCCGCGATGACCGGAACGCGAGCGATGCCGCAGTCGATATCGGTTCAGGCTCATCAGCGCGGTTTCGGAACTGGAGAAAAACGCTGAGAGTATAAGCAGCACGATCAGGATTCCGATCTGGGCGCCTAAAGAGAATTCATCGCTCAAACTAGTGAGCACCTCCGGTTAATGCGACTGGCCAGCATACTTTAGCAAGGATCGCGGATTCTGGGTGAAGACCCGGATGGTTGAGGGCAGGCCTGGAACGAAACCCATCGTAGTTGCTCTGGGTTGAGCGAAGGCCAAGCTCAGCTGTCCGGGAACCAGCCAAGGCCGTGATAGGTGGACGACGGTACTAAAACTGTAATCAGCAATCAACGAGCCGACGCCCCAAAATACCTGAACATTCCGTTCCTGACACTCCGGCGGTAACCGCCTTGGTGAAATATGCTGGCTTACCATGTTGGCCAGTCTTTGGCCGGTCGTCAAGAATCCGGATCGCAGCGTCAATAAACCACTTCGCCCCACTGCCGGTCCAGCAGGAGTTCGAGCACGATCTTGCTGCCAAAATAGGCCAACGCGAGAATCACGAAGCCCCCGAGTACCCAGCGTAACGCGACCTTGCCGCGCCAACCGAGGCGCCAGCGGCCCAACGTCAGGATGCCGAAAACCAGCCAGCTGGCCAAAGAAAGGATTGTTTTGTGCACCAGGTGCTGGGCAAAAAGATTGTCGACAAAAATCAGTCCGCTGAAGACCGCCATGGTCAGGCCGACAAAGCCGATGCTGATAGCGCCGAACATCATGCTTTCCATCGTGTCCATGGCGGGGAGGTGTCTTAGCCAGCCTATCGATTTGTGGCTGCGCAACCGGTCGTCCTGTATGGCCAGCAGCACGGCCAGGGCGGCAGCGACACTGAGCAGGCTGTAGGCGGCGGCCGAGAGGAGGATATGCGCTTTTAACGGCCATTCCAGGGCGGGGTTACTGTAACCTGGCCCCCCGAGACCGGTAAGCAGTACGCCGAGGCCGCCAAATCCCACCAGCAGGACTGCCAGGCCGGTAAATGCCGGCCTGGTGAGAAATGCCAGACCCATTCCCGCAATCATCCAAGCGACAAATGACATGGCAGAGCCGGTATTCAGCGCCAGTCCCGGCATAGCCAGGATAGCCAGGTACAATAACCAGCCGTGCAATACCCAGCCAGCGATTCCTGCGGACACGCCGATGCCCCTGCTGGCCGGGACTGACGCAGCAAATCGGCCGCTTAGCAGCAGCGCGAAAATCACATAGGTAATAAAGCTGATGGCAACGATCACGGGCTAGGTTCCGTTTGACGCGGCAAATAGTCTCACACGGGGCCTGCTATGAGAAGCGCTTGCGCACTGGGATATGCTGGTTAAACTGCGACCTTTCAGCAGATCTATGGAACGAAGTCTCATGTTTGGCAATCTCAGCGATCGACTCGTCCAGGCCACTCGCAGTTTGAGTGGCCGCGGCCGCCTGAGTGAGGAGAACATCAAGGATAGCCTGCGTCAGGTCAGAATGGCGTTGCTTGAAGCCGATGTCGCCCTGCCGGTGGTGAGAGACTTTGTGGCCCGCGTCAAAGAGCGTGCTATCGGAGTGGAAGTCAGTCGTAGCCTGAGCCCGGGCCAGGCGCTGGTGAACATCATCCACGCTGAGCTGGTTAGTGTGATGGGCCCGGAAGATGCCCCATTGAATCTGCAGTGTCAGCCGCCTGCGGTCATTTTGCTGGCGGGTTTGCAAGGCGCCGGCAAGACGACTACCGCGGCCAAGCTGGCCTTGCGTTTGCAGGAACGTGACCGGCGTAAGGTCATGCTGGCGAGTACCGATGTTTACCGTCCCGCCGCCATCTTGCAGCTTGAAAAACTGGCACAACAGGTCGGCGCCGGGTTTTTCCCGGTTGCGGATGGTCAGGACCCGCAAGATATAGCGCTCAAGGCCCTGGCCGAGGCACGCCTTGGGCAATATGACGTGTTGTTACTGGATACGGCGGGACGATTGCACGTCGATCAGGAAATGATGGCGGAGCTGCGTGGTATCCACCGGGTGATCGCGCCGACGGAGACTCTGTTCGTGATCGATTCGATGGCCGGACAGGATGCAGTCAATGCGGCTCACGCGTTTTCGGAGGCCGTGCCACTGAGCGGTGTCGTGTTGAGCAAAATCGATGGGGACGCTCGCGGCGGGGTGGCATTGTCGGTTCGTAAAATAACCGGTGCCCCGATCAAGTTTCTCGGCACCGGCGAGAAAATCGATGCGCTGGAAGCATTTCACCCGGAGCGAATCGCTTCCCGAATACTTGGAATGGGCGATGTCTTGAGCCTCGTGGAGGAGGCCGATCAAAAACTCGATCGCAAAAAGTCCGAAAAACTGACTAAAAAACTGCAACAGGGCAAGGAATTTGACTTATCCGACCTGCGCAACCAACTCGAGCAAATGCTTGATATGGGTGGGCTGGGCGCATTGCTCGAAAAGCTGCCCGGTGGTATGGGGATGCCAGCGGGGCTGGCCGGAAAAGCTGATGACGGCATGATTCGTCGCCAGATCGCCATCATCAATTCCATGACGCCAGGCGAGAGACGATTCCCCAAGATCATCAACGGATCCCGAAAAAGAAGGATTGCCGCCGGATCCGGAACCGAGGTGCAGGAAATCAATCGGTTGCTAAAACAGCAAATGCAGATGCAAAAAATGATGAAACGGATGAAAAAAGGCGGTATCAGTCGACTTTTGCAAGGGCTGGGCGGGCAACCCGGCCCGTTTGGTGGTCGGTAGGAGCCTCGCGGCACTCAAATAGCCAGGAAATGCTTCACTTTCCGCCGAAATACGGTAAAATTCCGCGTTTGACTTTGGCCGCCTTCAGGTAGTCGAGGGGTTTGCCGTGTTCGGGTGCCGGGAAAAATCGGGCCTGGGCAGCGAAGCCCTTACCGGGTGGCTTTCATTATTTAGAGGACAGCCTTTATGGTGACTATTCGCCTGAGCAGGGGAGGAGCGAAAAAGCGACCTTTCTATCACATTGTGGTGACCGACAGCCGGAACCGGCGCGACGGTCGTTACATCGAACGATTGGGATTCTTCAATCCGGTTGCAACCGGTGGCGAAGAAAAGCTGCGTATTGACGTTGGCCGAGTCGAGCACTGGATTGGCCATGGCGCCAAGCCGTCTGATCGGGTCAGTTCGTTGCTCAAGAGTTACCAGGCTGAGTCTGCATAAGGACGGTTGTCATGGCGGGCAATGACGCGCGTCGTGTGGAGCTCGGGAAGATTGTCGGGCACTTCGGTGTTAAAGGCTGGGTCAAGGTAAAATCCTATACCCGACCAATGGAAAATATCCTGGCTTATGAAGACTGGCGGTTGTCGGATGAGAAAGACAGCGTGGATATTCGCCTCGTAGAAGGGCAGCGGCATGGCCACGGACTCATCGCGAGACTGCAACGAATAACAGATCGTGAGCTTGCGCATGACCTGATCGGGAAAACCGTATCAGTGGCGCGCAGTGAAATGCCGGAGCAGGGTAGTGGCAGCTACTACTGGATGGACCTCGAGGGGCTGGAAGTGGTCACCGAGGATGGACAGAAACTCGGCAAAGTCGACTACTTGCTCGAGACCGGTGCAAATGATGTGCTGGTCGTTGCCGGGGATGTCGAAAGGCTGGTGCCTTTTGTCATCGGAGAATTTGTCAAGGCCGTGGACCTGGATGCTGGTGTGATTACCGTAGCCTGGGATCCGGAGTTTTGAGGTGACCAATGCATATCCATATAGTCACTTTGTTTCCGGAGCTGATCAGCGGTGCGCTGGCACACGGGGTACTCGGACGCGCGATTGATAACGGTATTCTTGAGGTTGCGCTTAGCAACCCCAGGGATCTGGCAGAAGACAGGCATGCGACGGTTGATGACCGGCCGTACGGCGGTGGGCCCGGCATGGTGCTCAAAGTTGAGCCGACGAGAAGCTGTCTGCGTAAGGCGAAGGCCACGATGCCGGAGGGTAGTCGGAGTATTTTTTTAAGCGCCCAGGGGGCGCCGCTTGATCACGCAAAGGTGCGTGAGCTTGCGGACAGGCCGGGGCTGCTGTTACTGGCCGGCCGCTATGAAGGTGTAGACGAACGGCTGGTTGAAAGCGAGATTGACGAGGAGCTGTCGATCGGTGACTTCGTAGTCAGTGGCGGCGAGTTGCCGGCACTGGTCGTTGTGGACGCGGTAGCCAGGCTGCTGCCCGGCGCTCTGGGTGATGAGTTGTCAGCGGAACAGGACAGTTTTGTCAATGGTCTGCTCGATTGCCCGCATTACACGCGGCCGGAAGTGGTAGATGAAAGAAAAGTGCCCGATGTTTTGTTATCGGGCAATCATGAGGAGATCAGGCGTTGGCGTCTGAAGCAGGCGCTGGGGCGAACCTGGATGCGCAGACCCGACCTGATCAAGAAACTGGTTTTGTCGGATGAACAACAGGAACTTCTGGGCGAATTTATGGCCGAGACGGACAATCGAAACGGCGCTAACTGAGACAGCTAATTTTTGAATATTAAGGGGTTGCCTACGGGCAGGTGATGGCGATGAGTAAAATTATTGATATATTGGAAAAGGAACAAATGGATCGCAAACTCCCGGAGTTTAGTCCCGGCGATACGATCGTGGTTCAGGTCAAGGTAAGGGAAGGCAGCCGGGAACGGTTACAGGCCTATGAAGGTGTGGTGATCGCGAAGAAAAACCGCGGTCTTAATTCGTCCTTTACGGTCCGCAAAATTTCTCACGGGGAAGGAGTCGAGCGAGTGTTCCAGACCTACAGTCCCACGGTGGCATCCGTCACCGTGAAGCGCCGCGGCGATGTGCGCCGGGCCAAACTCTATTACCTGCGCGATCGCACCGGTAAGGCCGCGAGAATCAAGGAAAAAATCTGACGCCGTTGGCCCTTCGCAAATCGGCCCGGCTAATCGGCTATAATCAGGGCGACTGCGATGCAGCCGCCCTTTTTTTGTACACATAACATTGTAATCCAGCGAGAGCAGTATCTGAATAATGACTCTCATGAAAAATAGCGTCAGGACGATCGTGCTGATTTTTGTTTTTGCCACGGCTGCAGGTTGTTCTGCGATTATTGCCGGGGCAACCAGTTCAATGGCCGATAGTCTTTCGGATGCCATCATCAATCAATCGGACCCGGAAACGGTACGCCAGGGCGCACCCGCTTTTCTTTTGATGATGGATGGCTTTGTCGGCAACTCACCGAAAAACGGCTCCTTGTTACAGGGGGCGGCGAAACTGTATGCGGTCTACGGCGCTGTTTTTGTCGATGATCCGCTGCGCGCAAAACGCCTGACCGAGCGTGGTTTTAGTTACGGACGACGTGCGTTATGCGTGCAGCAGAAAAGCGTCTGCGACATGCAGGAACTCGTTTACGATGAATTCATCAGCGGCCTTAATCGGCTGAAAGCCCGTGATGCGCCGGCGCTGTTTGCCTATACGGTGAGCTGGCTGGCCTATATCAGAACCCACAGCAGCAACTGGGGCTCGGTCGCCGACTTGCCCAAGGTAGAAGCAAGTCTCGAGCGCATCCAGGCGCTCGATGAGAACTATGAGAGTGCCGCGGTCCACCAGTACCTGGGAATACTCAATACGCTCAGACCGGCCGCTTTAGGCGGTGCGCCGGAACTCGGGCGCAGCCATTTCGAGCAGGCCGTCGAAATTACCAATGGCCAGGATCTGAGCATCAAACTCGAGTACGCACGCAGCTATTCGAGACTGGTTTATGATCGTGAACTGCATGACCGGCTGCTGGTCGAAGTAGTAGAGGCCAGCCCGGAGGTTCCCGGCTATACCTTGTTTAACACACTGGCCCAGACAGAAGCCCAGGCTTTGCTCGATTCCGCCGATGACTATTTCTGACCGATCTTAAGATCAGGGGTATCCATGCCAAATCTTTCCAGACTAATAATGTTCATCGTGCTCACGCTCGCTTCCTTCCAGGTACAGGGTGTGCAGCTAAAGATTGCGACCCTGACCCCGGAGGGCTCCGCGTGGATGGAGGCGATGCGAGCGGGCGCGAAGGAAATCAAGGAGCGCACAGAGGGCCGCGTCATCGTCAAACTGTATGGCGGTGGCACCCAGGGCAGTGACAAGACGGTGCTCAGATTGATGCGCGTCGGTAAGTTGCAGGGAGCGACCTTTACCGGCAGTGGCCTCACGGACAGGTTTTCCACGATTCAGCTCTACTCCCTGCCGATGGTATTCAAGACTCTGGACGAAGTGGACTATGTGCGCGAGCGCATGGATGAAACGCTGATGGCGGAAATGAAGTCGGCCGGGCTGGTTTCCTTTGGTATTGCTGAGGGCGGGTTTGCCCGGATGATGTCCAGTTCGCCGGTCAGGGGGCCGGATGATCTGGCGGGCAAAAAGGTTTGGGTGCCGGAGGGCGACACCACCAGTTACGACGCCATGGCAGCAATGGGTCTTTCTCCCGTGGCGCTGCCATTGACCGACGTGATGATCGGCCTGCAAACAGGACTGATCGATGTGGTCACCAATTCCGCGGTCGGCGCGATTGTCCTGCAATGGCATACGCGGGTGAAATACATCATGCAGTTGCCGCTGGTTTATATCATCGGTTTCCTGGTCATCGAGGAAAAAGCGTTCAATCGACTGACTCCGGGCGACCAGGAGATCGTCAGCGAGGTGATGGAGAGAGTCTACGAGCGATTTGACGAGTCCAGCCGGAAGGACGACATCGATGCCTCCCTGGAATTGATTGCGCAGGGACTGGTCGAAATCGAACCGCACCAGGATGATGTCGATGATTGGCGTAGCGTAATCATGGACAGCAACCGTGCTCTGGCTGAAAAGGGCGAAGTCGATCTCGAGCTTTTCGAGCAGATGATGGATTATCTTGAACAATATCGAGCGGTGAAGAATGCCACGACCGCGGCCGATGCCACGGCAGCGGATGCTAACGAGTGAGTAGTATCCCGCTGATCAAAAACCTGGGTGTTTGGGGACGGCGGATCGAGAACGGGTTGCTGGTCCTGCTGTTGACCTCAATGATATTCCTGGCATCCGCACAAATATTCCTGCGAAATTTCCTGGATAGCGGAATCACGATCGGCGATGAGCTGTTGAGAATCCTGGTGCTCTGGCTGGCCATTCTGGGCGCGCTGGCGGCCAGCCGCGATCAGCGGCATATCGCGATCGACGCGCTGACCCGCCATTTGTCACCGCGGCTGGGCATGCTGGCCGCCTTGTTCATTTGTGTCTTCGTCGCCGTTGTTTGCGGATTCATCTCCCACGCTTCGTTCCTGTTTGTCCGGGGCGCCTATATCGCCAATGAATCCGTCCTCGGCGGCCAGCCAGCGTGGGTTTTTCAGGCGATATTACCGATTGGCTTCGGCCTGATGAGCTGGCGCTACCTGACGCACGCGGCACGAAGCATACGCATCCTGCTGGGCAAGGCGGACTCCGATGATCCTGTTTAGCCTGGTATTGATCGCGCTTGCCCTTATCGGCGCGCCATTGTTCGCCATTATTGGCGCCAGCGCGATGTGGGGGTTCCTGCAGGCGGATATTCCGCAAGCCGTCAAGGGCATCGAGCTTTATCGAATCGCCGAAATGCCGATAATGCTGGCATGTCCGCTGTTTACCTTTGCCGGCTACGTACTCAGCGAGAGCCAGGCGCCATCGCGGCTGGTGCGCCTGTCGAACGCATTGCTCGGCTGGATGCCCGGCGGGCTCGCGGTCGTTTGCCTCGCCACCTGCGCATTATTCTCCGCGTTTACCGGGGCATCAGGGGTTACCATCATCGCCCTCGGCGCGTTGCTCTATCCGGCGCTGCTCGAAGGCGGTTATAAAGAAGGCTTCAGCCTGGGTGTCGTGACTTCCTCCGGCAGCCTGGGCCTGTTGTTCGCGCCTTCGCTGCCATGGATTCTTTATGGCGTCGTATCGCAGGCGTCGATCGACGACCTGTTTCGCGCGGGGGTTACGCCCGGCATATTGATGGTGGTCATGCTGTCGATCTGGTGCATCTGGTCGAGCCGCAAGAATCGCAAGGCGGTCAAGCAATTTTCGTGGGGCGAAGTTCGCCAGGCGCTGCGCGAGGCAGGCTGGGAAATTCCGCTGCCGATCGTCGTATTGGGCGGAATTTACAGCGGCTACTTCGCGGTCTCCGAGGCGGCCGCCGTTACCGCGCTTTATGTCCTGGTTTTGTATTTGCTGGTTCGGCGTGAGATAAAATTCGTCGATATGCCGCGGATCATGCGCGAATCCATGGTGCTGGTCGGCGGCATCATGATGATCCTCGGCGTTTCGATCGCATCGACATCCCTGATGATAGACCTGGAAGTTCCGCAAAAGATGCTGACGGCAATCAACAGTCATGTCAGCGGGCAAGTCAGTTTCCTGTTGCTGATGCTCCTTTTCCTGCTGATTCTGGGTGCGATCCTGGATATCTTTTCGGCACTGGTACTGATTGTTCCGTTGTTGCTGCCGATAGCCGAGAGTTACGGGATACACCCGCTGCACTTTGGCATCATTTTCCTGGCGACGATGGAACTGGGTTACCTGACGCCACCGGTCGGGCTTAATTTGTTCATCGCCAGTTATCGGTTCGAAAAGCCGATTACCAGCGTTTATCTGGCGACGGTCCCGTTTTTCCTGATTTTATTGCTCAGCGTATTGGTAATTACTTTTGTCCCGCAGTTATCATTATGGCTGGTGCCTGATTGACTGCGCTGATCACAAGTCCGAAAAACCTGTGTAGCTATTGTGTGGTTTCTGACATGTTAGGGTGTATAGCATGATTATTCTTAGAACGATTGGCCGCTTGTTCCGATTCCTGTTGAGTACTCTCGATGGCATGCGCCGAGTGCTGCATTTTATTCTGCTGTTACTGATTTTCTCGTTGATCATCGTGGGCCTTTCATCCGATATCAAATTGGTTCCTCAATCGGCGGCGCTAAGGATCGCTCCATTTGGCAATATCGTTGAGCAGTACCAGGGCGATGCAGTCGATCGTGCGTTGGATGAAATTCTTGGCGACGCAGAACCGCAGGCGATGTTGCGGCACCTGGTCGAAGCATTGGAAAAAGCGGCCAACGACCCGCGAATTTCATCAGTGGTTTTACAGTTGAATCGAATGGGCAGCGCCGGCTTGAGCAATTTGCAAACGATAGGCAGGGCGATTGACCGATTCAGAGAGAGCGGCAAGCCCGTCATCGCCATCGGCGACTACTATTCCCAGGGACAGTATTACCTGGCATCGCGTGCCGATGAGATCTATATGCATCAGATGGGTGGCGTGTTTATCGACGGTTTTGGCTATTACCGCTTATACATGAAAGAGGCGCTGGAAAAGCTAAAGATCAACATGCACGTGTTTCGTGCCGGCAAATACAAGTCTTATGGCGCGCCATACGAACGCGATGACATGTCGGCAGAGGAAAAGGAAGCAGCCACCGAGTGGCTTGGCGATCTTTGGACCGCATATCAACAGGATGTGACCGCGGCCCGTGATCTGGATGCCGATGCGTTGTCTGATTACGCCAACAATTTTGTTGCTGATCTGCGCGTAGAGCAGGGCAACATGGCGGAGGTCGCGGCAAACGCGGGTCTGATTGATGAGCTGCTCAGCCATGAGGAAATGATGGACAGGCTCACCGATGTCGCAGGTAGCAACGGTGACGATTACAAGGCATACAGCTATATCGATTATGACGACTATGTTGAAGCTATCAGTGCTGAAGACGCTCTGATTAGTAAAAGCTCAGACAAGGTCGGCGTCATTGTCGCGGTCGGCAGTATCCTCAGCGGCCGTCAGCCGCCCGGAAGCATTGGCTCGGACTCACTTGGTCGCCTGATCAGGGACGCGCGTGAGGATGACAGTATCAAGGCGGTGGTATTGCGGATCGATAGTCCGGGTGGCAGCGCTTTAGCATCTGAAGTGATTTTCCAGGAGTTGGTTTCGTTGAGGGACGCGGGCAAGCCATTGATCGTTTCGATGGGCGATGTCGCCGCGTCCGGCGGCTACTGGATCGCCTTACCCGCCGATAAGATCTGGGCCAACCCGACGACCATTACCGGATCCATAGGCGTAATAGCGATGTTTCCGAGCATTGACGGCAGTCTGAAAGCCCTGGGACTGAATATGGATGGTATCGGCACAACTTCGTTGAACGGCCAGTTCAACCCGGCCATGGGTCTGGGTGAGGACGGTTCTGACCTGATTCAGCTCGGCGTCGATTTCAGTTATCGCGAATTTCTGAAAAAAGTTTCAGAAAACCGGAATATGAGCGTCAGCGAAGCCGATGAATTGGCTCAAGGCAGGGTCTGGAGCGGTGTCGATGCATACAACCTCGGGTTGGTCGACGAACTTGGCGACCTGGAGCAGGCG
>JAPUHG010000131.1 GCA_027297845.1 Gammaproteobacteria bacterium
CATCGACTGCGTTACCACCGGATTTGAGTATATCGATCGCTACCTGGGTCGCCAGGGGCTGGCTGGTCGCCGCCATTCCATGGGTCGCTATGACCTCCGAGCGGCTGGCAAACGATTCACCTGAAATACGGTCGTATCCATGTCCCATCGGGGTCACCAAGAATATGATCGGTCCGGTCAAAATCCACGTGCGGCGCATGCGGGCTCTCCATCGTCGACGAGCTGTAATTGTCCCATAGAATCGCAATGGCCTACAGGATCGTAATAACTTGCAGGGTTGTTATACACTGGTTTCTTTTGCGGAGACCGTCCAATGACACAGTTGGCGACGAATTACCCGGCCCACCTGGAACGCCTGAAAGGACTGACCGATCAGGCGCTGGAGGCCACCGGCCATGACAGTCTGCTGATTGCCGGGGGTGGGCAAAAAGTCGTTTTCCACGATGACAACATCTATCCGTTCAAGGTCAACCCGCAACTCAAATGGTGGGCACCGGTCACCGATAACCCGAATTGCTGTCTGTACTATCGGCCAGGCGAAAAACCGCTGTTTATCTTTTTCCGGCCGATCGACTACTGGCACGACGCGGCGGTCGCGCCAACCGATTACTGGGTCGAGCATTTCGATCTGAAGCTGATCGGCGGCCCCGATGAGATCCGCGATTTACTGCCAAAGGACCTTTCGAATACTGCTTTTATTGGCGAGAATGCAGAAACCGCAAGTGGCTGGGGCGCGTCCGCGGTCAATCCGCAGCCGCTGATCGATCATCTCGATCATTATCGTGCAGCTAAATCTGAATACGAGCTCGGCTGCATGCGCGAGGCATCAAAGCTGGGCTGCCTGGGTCACCGGGCGGCCGAGCAGGCGTTCCGCGATGGCGCGACAGAGTTTGAAATTCACCTGGCCTATATGAAAGCCACCGGCCACATGGAACACCAGCTTCCCTATGGCAACATCATTGCGCTGAACAGCCACGGCTCGGTTTTGCATTACCAGGCGCTGGAGCGGGAAAACCCGACCGAGCGATTATCATTCCTGATCGATGCCGGCGCGCAATGCAATGGTTATGCCTCCGATATCACACGAACCTACGCGGCTGAAGACGGCGATTTCCAGGCCATGACCGCCGCCATGGATAAAACCCAGCTGGAAATATGTTCGCGGGTAAAACCGGGTCTGGATTACCGTGAGCTGCACCTGGAAGCCCATCTGTTGTTGTCCGCCATCCTGGCCGACTTCGATGTGATCAAGGTCGGCGCCGAAGAAGCGGTCTCCAGCGGGCTGAGCGGCGTGTTTTTCCCGCACGGCCTGGGTCACCTGATCGGCCTCCACGTACATGACAACGGTGGGTTTTCCGCTGGCACCGGTGGCGGAAAAATAGCGCCACCCGATGGTCACCCCTTCCTGCGCCTGACCCGCGTGCTCGAAGAGGACTGGGTCATGACGATCGAACCGGGGGTTTATTTTATTGAGCAACTGTTGAAGCCCGTACGTGAGGGAGGCGATGCGGACAAGATCAACTGGGCGGCGATCGATAAGTTCAGCCGCTATGGCGGGATCAGGGTCGAGGACAACGTCCGCGCAACCAATGGCGCTTGTGAAAACCTGACCCGGGATGCTTTTGCCGCGTTATAACCAAAAAAACCGCGGTTGACGCGGTTTTTTTGGTGCGGCTGACAGACTTTTTCGGTCTGCCTGGCCTTTGTGTGCCGACGTCTATTCGCTGGCGGGCGTCTCTTCTACCAGTTTGACCACCGCCATCGGTGCGGCATCGCCCGGTCGCAGCCCCGCTTTCAAAATGCGCAGGTAACCACCGGGGCGGTTGACGTAGCGCGGACCGATTTCGCTGAACAATTTGCCCACTGCTTCCTTGTCGCGCAGACGATCAAACGCGCGGCGGCGCTGTGCGACGCCATCGTTCTTGGCCCTCGTAATCAGCGGCTCGACGACCCGGCGCAGCTCCTTGGCCTTTGGCACCGTTGTGCGTATGGTTTCATGACGCAGCAGTGACACCGCCATATTCTTGAACATGGCTTTGCGGTGCGAGCTGTTACGACCGAGTCTGCGGCCGGATTTACGATGATGCATGCTGTTTATTCCAATTCATAAAGAGATCAGGCCCCGGGGTTCAGGCAATGATCCGTTCTTCTTCAGGTTGCAGGCTGGGTGGCGGCCAATTCTCCAGACGCATACCCAGGGACAGTTCATGGCTTAGCAGGACTTCCTTGATCTCGGTCAGTGACTTCTTGCCCAGGTTCGGGGTACGCAGCAATTCAACTTCGGTACACTGAACCAGGTCGCCAATGAAATTAATGCTTTCGGCTTTCAGGCAGTTCGCAGAACGAACCGTCAATTCAAGATCGTCAACCGGTCGCAGCAGGATCGGATCGATCTGTGCCTCAGCCATGCTGGCTGCCGTTTCGTCCTGACCCTGCAGGTCAACGAATACCGAGAGCTGATCCTTGAGGATGCTACCGGCACGGCGTATCGCTTCCTCGGGATCAATCGTTCCGTTGGTTTCAATATCGATAATCAGCTTGTCCAGGTCGGTGCGCTGCTCGACACGGGCCGCTTCGACGCTGTAGGTCACGCGGTTAATCGGGCTAAACGAGGCATCCAGCTGTAAAACGCCGATTTCGCGGGTTGGCTCATCGAAGCTGACGCGCTGCTTGGCCGGCAGGTAACCGCGGCCACGCTGGACTTTTAGCGTCATGCGAAGCTCGCCCTTCTTGGTCAGATTGGCGATGACCATATCGGGATTCGCAACTTCGATATCGTGATCGACTGCAATATCACCGGCGGTTACCGGGCCCGGGCCTTTTTTGACCAGACTCACTATCGCTTCGTCATGGGTGTGCATGGTCAACGCAACCTGCTTGAGGTTGAGCAAGATATCGACGATATCTTCCTGTACACCTTCGATGCTCGTGTACTCATGCAACACGCCATCGATTTCGGCCTCGACAATGGCGCTGCCAGGCATAGAGGACAAAAGAATACGACGCAGGGCGTTGCCCAACGTGTGACCAAAGCCACGCTCGAATGTTTCAATAACCACGCGGGCCTGGTTCTCGTCGCGGGATAATAGTTTGACGACCCGCGGTTTTAGAATATATGTTGTGCTATACAGCATTGATCGTTACCTTTAGGTTTACTTTGAGTACAACTCGACAATCAGGTTTTCATTGATGTCG
>JAPUHG010000132.1 GCA_027297845.1 Gammaproteobacteria bacterium
GCACCCGCAGCCTCTTTGCTGCCGAAGAGACCCGTGCATTCATGCACAACGTCGATACCCAATTCCGCCCAGGGTAGTTTTCCGGGGTCGCGTTCAGCAAACACTTTGATGCGATCGCCATTCACGATGAGATCAACACCATCCACTGTGACCGTACCGGGGAACCTGCCGTGGGTCGTGTCGTATTGCGTCAGGTGTGCATTGGTTGCCGCGTCAGCGAGATCGTTGATCGCGACGATCCGGAACTCGTCGTTGCGCCCGGACTCATAAACGGCGCGCAAAATATTGCGGCCGATGCGGCCGAACCCGTTAATTGCAACCTTTATTGCCATGATTTAACTCCTTAGAGTATTTTAAATTATCCGTTAGTACTCCTTGAAGGAGCACTCGCCGCCAGTGAATCACGGACGGCCTGGCTGACGTTTTCAACCGTCAGGCCATAATGTTCAATTAGCTCCTTACCCGGAGCAGAAGCACCAAACCGGTCAACACCAATGACCCGTCCATAGCTTCCAACGAACGCCGACCAGTAAGCACTGACACCGGCTTCCACTGCAACACGGGCCTTTATTCTCGAAGGCAGCACCGACTCGCGGTACGCTTGGTCCTGTTGCATGAAACGATCCGGGTTGGGCATTGAAACGACAGTCACATTGACCCCGTTGGAAGAAAGTTCATCGGCTGCGCTTTGGGCAAGACCGACTTCAGACCCGGTGGCGATAATCAATGCATCCGCTGGCCCGTCTGCCTCACGGAGCACATAACCGCCACGTGCAATAGCCTCAATCTGATCACCGTTCCTGGGTTGATGGGTCAGTCCCTGACGGGTAAAGATCAATGCTGCAGGCCGGCCACTGTTTTCGATTGCACATTTCCACGCCACTGCAGATTCAACGGTGTCACAGGGCCGCCAAACTTCAAGCCCGGGAATCAGGCGCAGGCTGGCGACATGCTCCACCGGTTGGTGCGTCGGACCATCTTCCCCCAGGCCGATGGAATCATGTGTATACACGTGGATATTGTGGGCGGGAATCAGTGCCGACATACGCACAGCGTTGCGTGCATAGTCGGCGAACACCAGGAATGTTGCGTTGTAGGGAATAAACCCTCCGTGCAACCCAAGACCGTTGCAAATGGCTGTCATACCAAACTCGCGCACACCAAAGTACACGTAATTACCATCTTCGGTGCCATCATTCACATCCACGCTGCCGGACCAGATGGTGTTGTTGGACCCTGCCAGGTCCGCAGAACCGCCAATCAGTTCCGGCAGCAACGGACCAAAGGAGTTTAGTGCGATCTGCGAAGATTTCCGGGTGGCCACATCGCCGCCTTCATCCTGCAGTTTCCTGATGATCTGCTTACTTTGCTCTTGCCAACCGGAGGGCAAGTCACCGGACATTCTGCGTTCGAATTCCGCCGCCAGATCCTTAAAATCAGATCTGAATGCGTCGAACCGGGTTTGCCAGTCCGCTTCAGCAGCCAATCCGGCGCCCCGTGCATCCCAGCCAGAATAAATCTCATCTGGAATTTCAAAAGGCGCATGGTTCCAGCCCAGGTGCTGCCTGGTGGCGGCCACTTCGTCTGCACCCAGCGGCGCACCATGAGTGGCCGCCGTGCCCTGCTTGTTCGGTGACCCGAAACCAATGACTGTCCGCGTACAAATGAACGTGGGCCGCTCCGTTTCGGCTTGCGCCGTATCGATGGCCTGCTGGATCTCGAATGGGTCGTGGCCATCGACTCCGCGAATGACCTGCCAACCGTAAGCCTCGAACCGGGCCGGCGTGTCATCAATGAACCACCCCTCTACTTCACCGTCGATCGAAATTCCATTGTCGTCCCAAAAAGCGATCAGTTTATCCAGGCCGAACTTGCCGGCCAGCGAACAGGCTTCATGCGAAATACCTTCCATCAGGCAGCCGTCACCCATGAAAACCCAGGTGTAGTGGTCCACGATCTTGTGACCACCGTGATTGTAGCGGTTCGCCAGTACTTTTTCGGCCAGCGCCATGCCAACGGCATTGGCTAGACCCTGACCCAGCGGGCCGCTGGTGGTCTCCACGCCGGGGGTTTCCCCAAACTCCGGGTGGCCGGGTGTTTTCGAGTGCAACTGGCGGAAATTACGCAACTCCGACAGGGGCAGGTCGTATCCGCACAGATGCAACAGGGAATACAACAACATCGAACCATGCCCGTTGGAAAGAATAAAACGATCCCGGTCCGCCCAACCGGGATTCGACGGGTTGTGTTTCAGGTTGTCATTCCATAACACTTCGGCAATATCCGCCATGCCCATTGGCATTCCGGGGTGACCGGAGTTCGCCTGCTGGACAGCGTCCATAGACAGCGCGCGAATGGCATTTGCAAGTTCAGTTCGGGTGGGCATGGGTCATACCTGCTCAGGTGTCTAGCCCGCATATTGCACGAAGGCGGACGATTATATGACTGTTCATCAATAAATTTAAGAGCTTATATTCAAAATTATTGCCATGCAAAAAATACAGTTTGTCCTATCCGGTTGTGCAGCGCATCCTTCGTGCAATATGCGGGCTAGTGTCAACGAGGCACATTAAAAAGTTGACCAGCGTCAGGCGCGGTTGGCTGCTTTACCAAATTTCTGCAGTCTTCCCGCCTTGTAGTCAGCCCAGTACTCGTTCAATTCTTTCTTGACCACCGGCACCAGGAAGTAGATTCCCAACATGTTGGGGAAGGCCATGGCGAAGATCATCGCATCGGAGAAATCGATGACAGATCCCAGTTCCATGGATGCACCGACCACCACGAAAAACAGGAACATGACCTTGTACACGATATCCGTGATCATCGATTCACCGAACAGATAGGTCCAGGCCTTGAGGCCGTAATAGGACCAGGAAATCATGGTCGAGAAGGCAAAAAGAACAACCGCCAGTGTCAGGACCCACGGGAACCAGGATATGGCCGACTCAAAAGCGGCTGAAGTCAGCGCCACACCCTCGCTGGGGTCAACCGACGGATTCCAGGTACCGGTAATGATGATCACCAGTGCGGTGATCGTACACACCACTACAGTGTCGATAAAGGGCTCGTACAAGGCGACGAATCCTTCAGTTACCGGCCGGTTAGTGCGCACCGCAGAATGCGCGATGGCGGCCGAACCGATGCCTGCTTCGTTGGAAAAAGCGGCCCGTTTGAAGCCCTGGAACAACACACCAATTACGCCGCCCGCAATGCCTTCGGCGCTGAATGCCCCATCTATGATCGCTGCAAAAGCAGCCGGGATTTCGCTGCTTTTGGAAAAGATAATGAACAGGCCGGTAGTCA
>JAPUHG010000133.1 GCA_027297845.1 Gammaproteobacteria bacterium
TTAAGGGCGCCCGGATCAGGAATTGGAGCTGAAAATAGCACTTACCGGGGCGTGGTCGGATGGCCGCTCGAGGGTTCGTGGTTCGATATCGACAGCGCAGGAAAGGCAGTTTTCCGCCAGGCTCTTGTTAGCCAGAATCAGGTCGATTCTCAGGCCGCGGTTTCGTCTGAAAGCGGCGGCACGATAATCCCACCAACTGAAAATTTTGTCCGCCTGTTCAAACTGGCGGAACAAGTCAACCATACCCAAGTCGAGAATCCCCGTTAGTGCCTCGCGCTCCGCGTCGCTGACCAGAACATTTCCTTGCCAGCTCTCCGGATCGTGTACATCGCGATCATCCGGAGCGATATTGAAATCGCCCAGAACCACCACGTTCGGGAACATGGAAAGTTGTGCCTGCAAAAAGTCATGCAGCGCAGCCAGCCAGTTCAGCTTGTAAATATATTTGTCGGAATCCACCGTTTGACCATTGGGTACATACAAATCGATGACCCTGTAGTCACCGACTGTTGCCGCCAACACCCTGCGTTGTTCGTCTTCGAAATCCGGTAACTCAAACACCGGGTCGGCTGCTTCGATACGGCTGAGGATCGCGACGCCGTTATAGGTTTTCTGGCCATTCGCCACCGCCCGGTAACCACACGCAGCAATCTCGTCGTGGGGAAACAGATCGTTGGTGAGTTTGATTTCCTGCAAAACCAGCACATCCGGCTGATTATTCTGCAACCAGTCGCAAACATGCTCGAGGCGGACTCGCAGTGAATTGACGTTCCAGGTGCTTATCTTCATGAGTAAATCGGAGCCCCCTAGGCCGGCGATGCCGCCGGATCCAGAATTCCGGCCTGTTCCAGCAACGCTTCCGGGCGGGGCGGTCGGCCACGGAAGGCCACAAAATTTTCCATTGCACTCCTCGCCCCACCTTGAGCCAGGATGCTCTGCCGGTATCGCTCAGCGACCTCATGATTGAACAACCCCTCTTCGCCGAATGCTGCATACGCATCCGCTGCCAGGACTTCGGCCCATTTGTAACTGTAATATCCGGCCGCATACCCGCCGGCAAAGACATGGGAAAAGCCATTGGCAAACCGATTCCATTCCGGTACCGGAACCACGGATATTTCGGCGCGCACTTTCTGTAGCGTTTCCAGAATTCTGGCCCCTTTGGACGGATCGTACTCAGCATGCAGACGCAAATCGAAGATCGAGAATTCGAGCTGGCGCAGCATCTGCAAGCCTGACTGAAATTGCCGACTACCGAGCAGCCGCTCCACGATGTCCTGAGGCAGTGACATACCTGTTTCGCAATGGCCGGAAATCATCGACAGTACTTCCGGCTCCCAGGCGAAATTCTCCATCAGTTGACTGGGAAGTTCGACCGCGTCCCATGGCACGCCGTTGATGCCAGCCACGCTCGGAAAACTGGCCTGGGTTAGCAGATGGTGCAAGGCGTGGCCGAACTCGTGAAACAGTGTGATCACATCGTAATGGGTGAGCAGCGCCGGGCGTTCCGCCAGCGGCGGCATAAAGTTACAGACCAGGTAGGCTACCGGTTGCTCGCAAACCTGGCGGGTCCTGATCCTGCCAACACACTCATCCATCCATGCGCCACCGCGTTTGGCAGGCCGCGTGTATAAATCGACAAAAAGCCCGCCAATAATTTCACCATCCGCGTCACGCAATTCGTAAAAAACAGCGTCCTCGTGCCAAGTATCGATATCGTTGCGCGACTCCAGTTGAATGCCAAACAAACGAGTAGCGAGAGAGAACAAACCTTGCAGCACGTGATCGATCGGGAAATAGGGGCGCAGCTCTTCCTCGGAGATTCCGTAGCGAGACTGTTTCAGTTTTTCGCTGTAATAGGCGAGATCCCATGCCTCCAGGGTTTTTCCCGCAAAATCAGTCAGTTCTGTCAATTCTTCCTGCCCCCGATGGGCCGATTTCTCAGCCAGGTCATACAGGAAAGCGGAAACTTCGGCTGTCGATGCAGCCATTTTCGGGGTCACCGAGTATTCGGCGAAATTATCGAAATCCAGCAATCGCGCGTTTGCATGACGCAAACTCAAAATTTCATCCATGATTTCGCTGTTGTCCCAGCGTCCTTCTTGCGAACCCTGGTTGGAAGCGCGCGTAACCCAGGCCTCGTAAAACACTTTGCGTAATTCGCGGTTTTCTGCGTGACTCATGACCGCCTGGTAGGTTGGCTGGTCCAGACGCAACAGCCAGCCATCCAGGTTCTCATCTTTGGCATTCGCCGCGGCTGACTCAAGCAAGCTTGCCGGCAAACCGGCAACCACTGCCGGGTCACTGATTTTTCGCGTCCAGGCATTGCCTGCATCGAGCAGGTTTTCTTCGAATCTGGATTGCAGCATCGCCAATTTGCTGGTGTTCTCCGAGAACAACGATTGCTTATTGGTATCCAGGCCAACACCGCCGAGACGAAAGTCCTGAATCGCGAGTTTGAGCACCTGTTTCTGCTCTGCATTCAGGCCTTTCTCCTCTTGCTCAGTCTTGCAATATGCCTCGTAAAGAACCTGGTCCTGGCTGAGCCGGGTAAAAAAATCAGTTAACAGCGGCAGGCACCGGTTATAAGCCTGGCGTAACTCGGGCGTGTTGACCACGCTGTTCATGTGGCTGACCGGAGACCAGGCTCTGGAAATCTGGTGATTGAGAAGCTCCAGGGGCAGTACCGTCGTCTCCCACCCCGGCCTCGCCCGGCGAATCCGCTCCAGTTCCTCGTTCGCAGTCTCAAGCATTTCGCGAACCGCAGGCACGACTCTCTCCGCTTTCAGGGAAGAGAAAACCGGCAGACCCGGGTAATTGCCCTGCTCTTGATGTGAAATGTCCATGGATCCCATACGCGATGAGGGTCGCAAAAATTGGTGCATCTTAACAGACTGCCGGGATTCAGCTCAGTCGCATGTTGATCATTGTTATCCCCACGGCCAGCATCACGAAGAACGTGCCAATCGCAAGAATCCCGCCGCGCCGGTAGTGCTTGATAACCTGCTCCTGGCTCTTTGCGGCCAGTAGGAAACTGCGGTCATCGGGTGGCAGGCCAAGCACCGGTATTCCCGGGTGGCGTAGCTCTTCGGTGTGCTCCTTGCGAACCTGCGCCTTGGCTTTCTGGCGGGCATGTTCCCATTCCTTTAAATCCAGTACACCATCGCTATCCTGGTCATACAGCCGGATCAGCATGCTCTGTCGCGATTTCCAGTCGGCCAGCAGCGCGCGAACTTCCTCGGCGAAGTTGGTGGTTTCCGCCGCTCGGTGGGTCGTCAGGTAACCGACGACGAGCAAGGGGTCGCCGGCGTGCATACGTCTTTCTGTATAGCGATAGCGCCCCAAAAGACCGTGGCCCTGTTTTTTCGGCCATGCACTGGTGCCGCGCCAGGTCTTCCTCATACTGGGAAATACCTCGGCGCCTTCAGGGTCGATGATGCAACGGCCAGAGCTGTCCTCGAGTTCAAACAAGGCGTCGCTGCTGCCCTTATCGATGGTTTGCCAATGCGTATGCTGGGTTTTGTTGACCCGGTAAGTCCTGCGTTCTTCAATTTTAAAGGACCACCAGGTACAGGCAGTCCCGGTGAGCGGGGAGATAATGGGCTCACCTTCCAGGCGCCGGCCAATGCCTTCAAATTCCACATATCCCTGGCTTGCAGAGCGAACCAGTGAAGTCGGGGTATCTTCCAGGAGCCTGGATTTGTGCAGGCCTCTAAAGGCCTTGATAAAACTCAGCGCCGAAAAGCCCAGCGCGGCCAGGGACCAGAACCAGAACTCAGCGGTATCCCAGGCCTGAACCTTGGCTGTAATTTCAGTCAGCCCGGGCAGGTCCATGAAGCTATTCGAACAGTTCCTTCATATCGACGTCGGCGATTTCTTCCTCGCTGTACTCGAGTAACTCGGCTACCTTGAAACCGAACATGCTGGCGACAAGAACATCGGGTACCTGGGCGATGCGCACGTTATTCAGATTGACGCCATCGTTGTAAAACTCGCGGCGATCGGCGATCGATTCCTCGATCCCTGTAATCCGCTGACGCAGATGCTCGAAACCCTGATCCGCTTTCAGTTCAGGATAGTTTTCGACCACGGCAAAGAGTTTACCGAGACCCATACGCAAGGCGCCTTCCGCGGCACCGACGCCGGCAACATCACCCTGTTCGCGGGCGCTCGCTACGGCCGATCGCGCCTGCATCACCCTCTCGAGAGTTTCCTGCTCGAATTGCATGTATTGCTTGCAAGTCTCGACCAGCTTTGGCAATTCGTCATGCCTTTGTTTGAGAAGCACATCAATATTGGACCAGGCTTTCTTGACGTTTTCCCTTAGCGAAACGAGATTGTTGTAGATCTTCGTAAAATACAACAACAGTACGAGAATGACCGCGAGAAAAATTACCAGACCAATCATCTTGATACTCCATTACGAAAGCACAATGAGTATATCATTGTGTTTGATGTATTTTTGTGGAGTAGTTCATGTCTTCGAAGTTTGACCTGCTGGTTGTCGGTGGCGGTAGCGGCGGCCTGGCCGCGGCGCAACGCGCAGCCGATTATGGCGCCAGCGTCGCTGTATTTGAACCCGGACCACTCGGCGGCACTTGTGTCAACGCCGGTTGTGTTCCAAAAAAAGTCATGTGGAGTACAGCTTCTTTGGCGCACAGCCTGGCTGATGCAAAGGATTACGGTTTCGATCTGGACTTCAAGCATCATGATTGGGGTGCGATCAAAACCAGGCGTGATGCCTATGTTGCGAAACTGAATTCGATATACGCGAGAAATATCGAGGCTAAAGGCATCACCCATATTCCTGAAAACGGATGTTTCACAGACCCGCACACTATCGTGGCAGGCGGAAAAAACTACCATGGCGAACACATTATTATTGCAACCGGCGGCTACCCGGCCCGACCGGAGATTCCC
Organism: Gammaproteobacteria bacterium; assembly: GCA_027297845.1. Taxonomy (GTDB): domain Bacteria; phylum Pseudomonadota; class Gammaproteobacteria; order Steroidobacterales; family MnTg04; genus MnTg04. The sequence goes on from JAPUHG010000133.1 coordinate 4,921, forward strand.
GGCAGCGAACAGGGCATTACGTCGGACGGTTTTTTCGATCTCGAAGAACGGCCAGAACGGGTTGCGATCGTTGGCAGCGGCTATGTAGCCGTTGAGCTGGCGGGCATGTTTCACGCGCTCGGATCGGAGGTCACGATTTTCGTTCGCTATGACGGCGTGCTGCGTCATTTTGACGACATGATTCGGGAGGAACTCGGTGACGCCCTGGCAAGAGATGGCATAAAGGTCGTGAGCGAGGCGGTACCCGCGCAGGCCGGAAACGACCAGAACGGTTTTTTTCTTGAAACCGGCGATGGGCGTACATTCGACGGTTTTGATTGCCTGTTATGGGCGATCGGACGCGACCCAAATACTGAGCGCCTGCGGCTGGACAAGGCGGGGGTCGATGTTGACCCGGACGGTTTCGTGTTGGTCGACGATTTCCAAAACACCGGCACAGAACATATTCACGCCATTGGGGATGTCACCGGGCGGGTTACCTTGACGCCGGTCGCCATCGCCACCGGACGCCGGCTCGCCGACCGTCTGTTCAATAACCAGCCGGAGCGGCATTTGAGCTACGACAACATTGCATCGGTCGTCTTTAGTCATCCACCGATCGGGACCGTGGGTCTGACCGAGGCCCAGGCGCGGGAAGAATACGGGGACATCGTGAAAGTATATCGTTCCGAATTTGTGCCGATGTATTACGCGGTGATGGAGCACAAGGGGCGTGCGGCGATGAAGTTAATTACCACCGGCGAGAACAAGAAAGTTGTTGGCATACACGTTATTGGCAACGGCGCCGATGAAATGATGCAGGGGTTTTCCGTTGCCATCGGCATGGGAGCGACCAAGGAGGACTTTGACAACACGGTCGCAATTCATCCGACTAGCGCCGAAGAACTGGTAACGATGCGTTAGCAGGCCTTTGAAAAGTCTCATGCGGCACAATCCGGCGTTAAAAACTGTCTCACAATGCTCGTGTACTGGCGTGTACACTGCGCTGGCTCGCCAGTTTTCGCCTTGTCTTGCACTCGCCTGAGACTTTTCAACAGCCTGCTAGACCGTATTATTCAGCAGGGCGGTGCGCCGCTCTCGCCCGTCCGTGGGCTCCGCGGCATTTGGGCGTCCTGCCCGGCAGCGGCCCCGTGAAACCACTGGCTATCGGTGGAGATAGGGTCAGGGTCGCTTGAGAAGCGATTGGAGGACAGGGATTGTGTCCGGTTTGACGCCCCGCCACAGATAAAAAGATTCTGCCGCCTGTTCCACCAGCATGCCCCAACCCATGCTTGCGCGGGCTCCGTTTTGCTCCGCCCAGTTGGTAAAGGGGGTCTCCTCTTTACCGTAATTGAGGTCGTAACAAAATGTGTGCCGAGTGAACAGATCAACTGATATTGGGGGTCGGGTGCCAAACAGGCTTGCCGATGTGCCGTTGATGATCAGGTGAAAGGTATTTCCGCTTAGCTCGTCCAGCCCGACTGCCTCGACGAATTCTGACACTTCAAGCTCATCAATGAGCCTGGTTGCATTTTCCGGCGTGCGATTGGCCATCACCAGCAGATTTGGATTCTGCGCGATGATCGGCCCAAGAAGCCCCCTTACCGCACCACCGGCACCCAGGATCAGGATGCGGCGATCCTCCAGTTTGAAATTGAGATTCTCCGCCAGATCGGTTACCAGCCCGGCACCATCCGTGTTATCGGCGAGGATTTCTCCATCCTCACCCAGAACCAGGGTGTTGGCGGAGCGGGCTGCTTCTGCTCGCCGCGTATGGGCATCGGCGATTTCGAACGCGGCAACCTTGTGCGGGACCGTGATATTGAGTCCCTTGCCACCTTGGTCAGCGAAAGTTCTGACCGCGGATTTGAAGTTCCCCGGCTCGACATCGAGTAGCCGGTAGGAAATGTTCTGGTCGGTCTGCCTGGCAAATACACCATGAATGAATGGAGACCGGCTATGAGCCACCGGGTGGCCCATTACGCCGTACTGGTCTGTCTCGCTATCGTGTTCCATTGCTTGTACTCAATGCGGGTCATATAAAACGGCCTTCAGTATGTAGAAGAAAATAATTGCCAGGAGTGCGCCAGCGGGGATCGTGATGACCCAGGATATGAATATCCGGTTTACGACCGCGAGATTGATTGCGGTAATACCACGGGCCATTCCGACACCGAGGACCGCGCCGACCAGGGTCTGGGTCGTCGATATCGGCATCCCGGTACCGGAGGCAATGACAATGGTGGTTGCAGCGGCCAGCTCGGCGGCAAATCCGCGGCTTGGCGTGAGATGGGTTATCTTGGTGCCGACGGTTGCAATAACATGTCTTCCGAAGGTCGCCAGGCCAACCACGATGCCGATGCCACCGAGAAACAGGACTGCAATTGGCAGTGGGGATTCCTGGCCGACGATGCCGGATTGGGCGATGCTGATAACGGCCGCAACCGGCCCGACCGCGTTCGCCACGTCATTCGATCCATGGGCAAAAGCCATTCCGCAGGCCGTGACGACCATAAGAACGGCAAACACCTTCTCCACGGTCGCGAAGTGGAACTTACGATCCGCCTTCTCATCGACCTTGATCCGGCTGATGAAAAACTTGCCAATGAGTGCAATAAGAAGGCCGAAAATGATCGCCACCAGATATGCCTGCTGCGTACTCAGCGACAGGCCAGCGTGTTTCAGGCCTTTAAAAATAGTGACCAGCGTAATCGTGAAACCCGCAAAAAATATGTACACAGGGACATAGCGGCGCGCTCTTTCCAGCGGGTTTTCGCGCCTAATAATCAGCCACTGGACACTGTTGTAAATCAGGTAGGCGAGAAAGCCCGCGATCATGGGGGTGACAATCCAGCTGGCTACGATGCTGCCGACCTGGCCCCAGTTAACTGCATCTACGCCGA
>JAPUHG010000134.1 GCA_027297845.1 Gammaproteobacteria bacterium
ATACTGGATATGAAAAACCGGAATCCAGATCTCGGTTTTGTCCTCGTAGCCTCATCCATATATCAACTTCTGCCATATCTTGGCAAGCTTGGCGACAAAACCATGGCCCGCCTGCTCGCGCAGGAAAAATCACCGGTAACCTGGGTGGTCTCTGCCAGTGATGATGCTCCCAAGTGGATCACCGGTAACCGCGGTACGATCGCCGTCCGCATCAGTCAGCACCCGATCGTGCAAGCCCTGTGCGAGGCGGCGGATTCGGCCCTCGTATCCACCAGCGCCAATATTTCTGGCCGGCCACCGGCATCAAGCCGGCTGGCGGTGAAACGAATGTTCGGTGACCTGGTTGACATGATTACGCCTGGCGAGACTGGCGGACTTGGCGGACCAACCGAATTGCGCGATGCTGATACCGGAAAGGTGCTGCGCGCGGGACCAAAGTTATGAAAAGTGACATCGATGCGGTTATCGAATACCTGAGATCATTGCAAGACGATATCTGTGCCAGGCTGGAAAATCTGGATGGCGCGTCTCAATTTGCCGAGAATCGCTGGGAAAGAAACGGGCACGGTGGCGGCGGCGTGACCCGCGTGATGCAAAATGGTGATGTGTTCGAACAGGCCGGCGTCAATTTTTCTCATGTGACGGGCGAAGACCTGCCGAAATCGGCGACGGCGGGGCGGCCGGATCTGGAAGGTGCCAGCTTCCAGGCGACCGGTGTCTCGCTGGTGATACACCCGAACAACCCTTATGTTCCCACCAGTCATGCCAATGTCCGCTATTTCCAGGCAGCACCTGCCGACGGCGACATCGTTTGGTGGTTTGGCGGCGGCTTCGATCTGACGCCGTATTACCCGTTCCGGGAAGATGTCATTGAATGGCACCGACAGGCTAAAGCCACCTGCGAGCCATTTGGCGAAGACGTATATCCGCGCTTCAAGAAATGGTGCGACGAGTATTTTTATCTTCCCCACCGCGGTGAAACGCGAGGTGCCGGCGGGTTGTTTTTCGATGATCTGAATGAGTGGGACTTTGACACCAGTTTTGATTTTCTACGGAGCGTCGGGGATTGCTATATGCGAGCCTATGGACCGATAGTCGAAAAACGCAAAACCCAGAAGTACGGTGAGCGTGAGCGACAATTCCAGCTTTACCGAAGAGGCCGCTATGTGGAATTCAACCTGGTCTACGATCGAGGTACCTTGTTCGGTCTGCAGTCGGGTGGCCGTACCGAGTCTATCCTGATGTCATTGCCGCCCCTGGTGCGCTGGGCTTATGACTGGAAACCGGACGCAGGATCCGCCGAGGCTGAATTGTACGAGCACTACCTGAAACCTAGAGACTGGCTGGGAGAAACATCCGATGAGTGAGCTGACCCCTTTTCATTTCGCATTTACCGTCGATGACATTGCGAAAGCCGAGTCCTTTTACACCGGTGTCCTGGGTTGTACTCTCGGACGCAAAGATACGCGGTGGATAGATTTTAATTTGCATGGTCATCAGATCACCGCGCACCTGGTGTTATCAATGGCTGGCGAAGCCAGTAATCCAGTCGATGGCGACCAGGTGCCGATCCCCCACTTCGGCCTGATATTACCCTGGGACGAATGGGAGGCGATGGCGGAACGTATTCGTCAGTCTGTTTTCTCTTTCCTGATCGAACCCAAAATACGATTCCAGGGTCAACCCGGTGAACAGGGGACGTTCTTTGTCCGTGATCCGGCGGGCAACGCCCTGGAGTTCAAAAGTTTCAAAGACAGCGAGAAAATATTCGCAACCAGTTAAACAAGCCATGCACGACGTGGCGATTTTTTAGAGAGGAGTTAACTAATGGCAACTGATACCCCGATGGCGAGGAACTATCGTTGTCCGAAATGCAGTCATAGCAATTATTCGACCGGCGAGATTCGCGGAGCCGGGGGTTTCTGGAGCAAGATTTTCGATGTGCAGGGAGCGCGGTTCACAACAGTCACCTGCGATCATTGCAAGTACACGGACCTTTTCAAGGCCGACACCAGCATGCTGGGCAATATTTTCGATCTTTTCACCAACTAGGAATAACGTCCAATGGCCTGGATAAATGAGATCTCGGAACAGGACGCCACAGGCGAGCTGCGCGAGGTCTATGACGAGTTACTAAAAAGCCGCGGCAAACTGGCGAATATTCTGCAAGTGCACAGCCTCAATCCGGGCGCTTTGAAAACCCACATCGATTTATATATGCACCTGATGTTCGCTAAGTCGGGTCTGAGCCGAAAAGAACGCGAAGCGATTGGCGTGGTCGTATCGGCCAATAACCAATGTGCGTATTGCGTCAATCATCACTACGAGCCGCTAACTCGTTACGAAAAAGATCAACAAGTCTTATCGACGATCCGCAACGCAGATAAACTGGACACGCTGGATGACCGTCTTGCCGGTATGCTGCAACATGCTGCGAAATTAACGACCGACCCTCACCAGGTGAGCGCCGCGGATGTGCAAAAACTGCGTGACCTGGGTCTTGCGGATAGCGATATCCTGGATATCACGCTGGTCACCGCCTATTTCAACTTCATCAACCGGATAGCGCTGGGCCTTGGCGTGGAGTACAGCGAAGAAGAAGTGCAAGGCTATGATAGCTGAGGCGGAAAATACGATTCGCGGCCTTGCACCGACATCTGCAACTGTCTTTTTGTTATCTGGTTTTTCGATGGCGGCAGATGACAAAATACCTTTCCGGGGGGCCTCAAGGATAAAGCCAAATATTGAGAATGTCGTTGTGCTTCCGCAGCACAATCAAGATATGAATTTTTACTACGATGTTTCGAATTTCCGAGTCCATTTATCATTTGAGGATTTGGCTGATGCTGTTAGCCAAATTGGCGGGCCTTGGGGCGTTGAATTGACTCATCGCTTAGAGCTACACCGCAATGTTCAAAGGATCGTCGATTTTCGCGAATTACTGTATCCAATGCGTAGAGGCGAAGCGATGACCTCACAATTGGGCAAAATGATTGTTGGGTACTTAATACAAACGCATTCGGCCGCAATTACGAATAGTCTTGTTGGAAATGAAGCGTTCTTGGATATAGTGATCGTTATCAGGAAAACTGAACCGGGTGATCACCGGCTGTTTTTGACGAATACTGGGGAAGAGATACTAGTACTCATAGGACCGAGAAATTGACTCAATTCACATCGCAGATATTACTCGTGGCGGCTCGCCGTCCGTTTTAATTGCGATTCTTGGCGGACCTGTCGGCCATCGATTCCAGCAAGGCAATTGCCAGCTCTTCGGCGCGACCATGTTCGCGAACCGGGATCATCTCCGCCGCTTCCATTTGATAGACCCGCGCGTGCATGTTCCCTTTCTTTGCCGAGACCGTAAACCAGGCGAAGGCCTCCGGCGGATCCAGCGTGTAGCCGGTAAGCGGTACAACGCCTCGTCTGAACAGAAACGTCTTACCGAGATATAACTGGCTGGCTGGATTATTTTGCCACGCGGCAAGCTCAAGCATGTTGCGTGCGTTATCCATCGCGATGAAGAAAAATGATTCGTCACGCCGCGCTTCGGCAAGCATATAGGCCGCAATGGCGTCCCCGTCGTCGGCCATCGCCCTCAACAAGGGCGTCGATCTGCGTCGCAATGCCAGTGCCGTATTGGTCAGGTTGCCGACGTCGTTCGGTGTGCGGGTCGCCCAATGTTCGTTTGTCAGCAACAAATAGAGCTCGGCCAGGCGATGCATGGCGCGGCCGTTTCCCGCGTCTATCGCTTTTTGGTACAGGGCAACAGCCTTGTCAACATCGAAGTAGGAGGTTTGATAATACTTGCCGGATGGCAGGCGATGAAATCCCGGATCATGCAGCATGCCAAGCAAATAACTGGCATCAGAATTACCGGAGCTGGCCAACTCATCGAGCTCCGCCATGGCCGTGTCGTAATCCATTTTTTCGAATGCGGCGACGCCTTCCGCCAGACCGGCGAATGCCAGGCCAGGCAAGAACAGACCAGCCAAGATACCTACGGCGACGATGTAACTCGCTGGTTTCTCTGTTGTTTCAGGCAATCGCATATTTGATGTCATTCATTACCCCGTGCGCATGCATATTGACCGTCGACTTGCGCAAAAGTTGCTATATGATCGATCGAAACGGTTAACCCCGCATTCACTGACCAGCCTGTACCACCGTTACCGACACATAGACGACATAAATCACCAGCAAGAATGCGCCTTCCCAGCGCTCGAGTTGTCGCCTCGAGACGACCAGCGGAATCAGGATCAGGGAAACTGCGAGCATGACCGCAAGGTCTGGCCACTTGATCGCACCCATTTGCAACGGCGCCACTGTCGCACTAATCCCGATAATAGCGAGAATATTGAAGATATTGGAGCCAACCGCAGTGCCTATCGCTATGTCACCGTGTTGCCGGTATGACGCGACCATCGCGGTCGCAAGCTCGGGCAGACTGGTCCCGAGAGCGATGACAGTCAGGCCAATAATTGCCGGCGCGATATTGAAGTTTCCCGCGAACCCAACCGCGCTATCGACCAGGATCTTGCCGCCGTATATCAGCATCCCCATCCCGATGACAACTAGCAGTATTTCCTTCCACCAGGCCAGCAGGTTATCCCGGACGACTTCACCAAATTCATCCTGGATCTTTTTCTTCTCGCTCCTTGCCAGATAGATCGAAAAGAAAATATACGCCGCGATCCCGCCGATGAGAAAGAATCCATCCAGCGCCGAGAGCACACCATCCACCAACATGAGCATCAACAGCAAACTGCAAAAGATCATGACCGGTATATCCAGCCGCACCAGTTGGGATTGAATGTTGATCGGACGAACGAGCGCCGCCGCGCCCAGTACCAGGGCGATATTGCAGATGTTCGAACCAACCGCGCTACCGATCGCCATGCTACCAATCCCGCGATAAGCGGAATCAACGCCGACCGCAAGTTCCGGGCTGCTGGTCCCGAAAGCGACGATGGTCAGGCCAGCCACTAGCGGTGTGATTCCCAACCGCAGCCCGATCGAGGTCGCGCCACGCACCAGGAAATCCGCGCCGAGTAACAGCAACGCCAGACCAGCGATGAACAGCAGGAACAGGGTTAGCACACAGCTCTACCGGGTCTGCGACCGATTGCCCTGAATTTATTGGCCGTCTTGGCCGAGGAATATCGCTGCTCTGTTTTTGTTGTCAGCATTATAGGATTTTAGCATGCTGTTGTAGCGCGCACTGTTACGGAATATAACTACTTTGGCGTTCGCAGATGTGCCAGTCGAACCAGAAGCAAGATATAGGCCACACAGACAAGGACCATGGCCAGCCCACCCCAGAACGAAACCGGCAAAAGGTAGCTGGCATTACTTCCATCGGTAACGATCAGGTAAACCCACTCGTCGAGCATCATGCCAAGCCCGATCCCCGAAAAAAAAGCCAGTGCGGCCCCCTTGCGTCCTTTTGGCCTAACGATAACCAGTGGCAACAAACAAAGGATCGCAATCAATATTCCGCTAAACAAATGGTGAATGTTGTAGCCCGCAACATAAAAATCCGCTGCGGGGGACAAGTACAGCGAGGCTCGCAAAATAACAAAACTGACCAGTATTCCGCCGATCATCAACTTGCCCGTTCGAGTGCTGCCAATCACCGATATCTCCCCCCTTTTTTTTCGCGGATAATTTAGCGGGCGAGTTCGGCACCAAGCCCCGCCAGTACCGCCGCATAAATCTCAATCGCGTCCCACAGGTTTTGCATGCGCAGGTTTTCGTTTGGGCTATGCTGGTTATTATCGTGGTTCGCAATGGGAAGCAGCACGATAGGAACTTCGAGTTCCTCGCGTATGACGTGCAGCGGCAGGCTCCCGCCCATTGTCGGCATCCTGACCAGCTCGCCATCGCGAGCTTGCAACAAAATTCTGCTCATTGCCTGGGCGCGGCTGTCATTCATGTCCAGCCACACAGCCGGGTATCCATACTCTCGCCACTCGACCAGCGCGACCTTCTCATGCTGGCCCAGGATTTGGAAATCAGGTGGCTCGCTCACAATCGTATAGCCCTGCTTTTGGATGTGGGCATCGATCAGCTCCTTCACCTTTCCGGGCGTCAGATCCGGTACCAGTCGGAATCCAATCGAGACCGTCGCCTGATCGACGATCGCATTGCGCGCTTCTTTGCCTACACCGCCCGCTTTGATGCCACGGATATTGATCGCCGGATTCATGATCAGGCGCTCGAGACGCTCGCCGTTACCTTCTACCCATCCCAGGGCAAGGTCTTCTCGCAGTAACTCCTCGACTGGCGGGGCGGCCGCTATCGCTTCCAGGGCCTCTGCACTTGGCTCTGGTACCGCTTCGGCAAACCCATCGACCAGAATTTCACCATCCGGGGCCCGCATGCTGGCCAGCAGGTGCGTCAGCATCATGATCGGGTTCGGCGCCCAGTTCCCATAATGCCCGCTGTGCAACTGGCGTGCAGGCCCATAGACGGTGATATCGGCGCCGGTCATTCCGCGCACGCCAAAACTCAGTAACTGCTGACGAGTCTGGTGTATCGGCCCATCGCAGAACAACCAGAAATCAGCTTGCAGCACCCCCGCGTGCCGCCGAAGCATGTCCGCCAGGTGGGGCGACCCGGCTTCCTCCTCGCCATCGAGAAAAAACTTGAGGTTAACCGAGAGCGGGATATCAGCCGCAGCGAGCGCATCGATGGCGCTGAGCACGCCGATGATCGGTGGTTTGTCGTCGCCCGCTGAGCGGGCATACATCCGCCACTCCCCGGGGATTTCGGCTGGCAACGACTCCAGATCGACGATCGCGGCATTGTCTTCGAGCCGGCCCTGGCGCAGCGTCGGTTGCCACGGATCCGATTTCCAGAGCTCACGCTGGACCGGTTGGCCATCGTAATGCGCGTAAATGAGTACCGTATGCTCAGCGCCCCGGTCCAGTTCACCAAAAATCACCGGCGGACTACCCGGCGCTTCCAGTAACCTTGCCTCGACGCCCCGCCGTTGCATCATCTCCATGATGAATGAAGCATTGCGGCGCATATCGTCATGATTCGACGCCACGTTTCGCAAAGCCAGCAAGTCTGCAAACTCACGGACGATCCTGCCTTGATTATCCCTGGTGTACGTCCGCGCGGCGGCCACCGCCTGCGCCACCGAAACATCGGCGCCCGCAGGGCCAGGCAGGCAAAAAATCAGCAGTGCGCTAAACAGCCAGAGCTTTGCAGTCTTTATGACGAAAACAGCCTGTTTCATGATCGTTAACCATCCCGATGGCCTGCATGTGAGCGTAAATGATGGTGCTGCCGACAAACTTGAATCCTCTTTTTTTGAGATCTCTGGACAATTCATCCGATACCGTGGATATCACCGGCAGTTCTTCCATTGTTTTCCATTTATTTTGTATCGGCTTGCCACCGACAAAATTCCAGATATAGCTGTCGAAGCTGCCAAATTCCTTTTGTACCGCCAAGAATGCCTGAGCGTTGCTCACCGCAGATTTTACCTTGAGCCGATTCCTGATTATCGCCGGGTTGAGCAGGAGTTTCTCGATCCTAGCAGCGCGATAGCGGGCGACCTTGAGCGGATCGAAGTTATCGAATGCCTTGCGGTAGCCATCGCGCTTTTTCAAAATGGTTTCCCAGCTCAGACCTGCCTGCGCACCCTCCAGCACGAGAAATTCGAAGTGCAAGCGGTCATCGTGTACCGGCACACCCCATTCCCGATCATGGTAGTCGTAAAAGATCTCCTTTTGCGCCCACCGGCACCTAGTGTCCTGCTTCTTTTTCTTCACCATACGCATTGCTCTCGAAAATCGAAGAATATAGCGTCATAGAGTAGTTTGACTTACACGATCTTAACAAGCCTGCATATTTGGCCAGCAATCCTAATTTCTGCGGGCAGGCCCGGACGACGACCCTGGCGACATACAGTCATCCTGGCGATGATTTTTTCCTGCCCAGGAACAAAAAAGGCCCGCTTTCGCGGGCCTTGGTGAATTCTAATGAATTCGTGTTACGAGTTCTTCAATGCAGTTCGTCTTACTTGTCCTCGCCGCATTTGCCTTCGCCACACTTGCCTTCTTTGCCTTTACCATCGCCGATATCGGCAGCCATGTAGCCAGCGCTCAGTGCGCTCGCCATAAACGGGCTGCTGTCAGCACTCGCAGTACTCGCGAAGGCGAATGAGGACGCCAGCGCGGCGCCAATGGCTATAGCCAGGGGTTTCTTTAATTCAGACATGATGCAGGTCTCCTATGTTTCCCTAAGGAATCAACAGCCTTTCGGCCAGTTTTTTTTATCCGCTTCTAAATGAGCGGGTTGAAATTAGCATAGACCCCGGACCGTCAGGTCGCCACTGTCTTGATTTTGCGACAAGTGGAGACTATTCAAAGCCGGACGGCTCAAACCGCTGATTCGATTCGTCGGTAACAGATTCCTTTGGGATCATCCAAACCCGTGAAGAAGCAGCACCACAAAAAAACCAGATCTATACCTCCATTACTACCAGCGCCCAGTTGGGCTTAATAAACTAGACAGGGGATTAACCAGAAAAATTACACCCCGATACGGTCAAATTTCCCAAACAAGCGACGAACTGATCGGTGCGGACACTTCCTCCAGATCGCTTTCCTCGCCCGCTATCACGGCGATACTCCCTTTGGCGGCAGGCAGGATGGTTCCAAAAAAGCCGTCCTCTGCGAAGTATGTCGGTCCGTCAACCTCCAGGTCCGGCAATATCATCACCGTGACCGGGCCATTCTCGCCTTGCACCACGAGGTGGGGAACCAGCCGACCCCGGAATATGCAGCTGCGGGCATAGGAAACCGCGGCAACGCCTTCAGGCATCGACAATCTGGATTTTCGCAGAACCGTATTCAGTTGCTGATACGGCACCCGGTCATCGGTAGACACCAGCGTCATTTGCTCATGCCGCACATGGGTAAGCAAATCCTGCGCTATATCGCCATGCGGTGCGCTTTGCCACGTTACCAGCCCGAGACCCAGGCCAAGCGCCAGGCTTGCTGCAAGCCCGAGCCATGCGCCACCCCGCGCCGGGCTGGCTTCGGGTACTGCATAGGAACCGTCACCATCATCCAATAGCGGGACCCGCAGAGCCATGGCCAGCGTGCGATCAAAATCCTCAACACGAGCCGCGAAATCCGCGCACGCAGAACAGACCTGCCGGTGCGCCAGCAACTGCTGGTCCTGGCAGGCGGGGTCAGCGCCAAACTGTCTTCGAAATTCCAGGCAGTCCATTATCGTGTCTCATTCCTCAAAAGCGTTCATCAGCATCTTGCGGGCTCGGTACAGCCTCGTTAGCACCGCGCCCTGTTTAATCTCCATCAGCCCGGCGATCTCCACCGTGCTGAATCCCATCAGGACCTGCAAAATCAATGGCTCGCGATAGTCAGGCTCCAGCCTGCTTATCGCTTCCCTCAGATCCGCCAGATCCGTATCCGGCGTAGTTGCGAGCAATCCCTGTTCCGCCGGTGTCAACTCATTGATATCCTGCGTTGGATGCCGCTTTCTTTCGTACATCCTGGCGTTTTCCCGCCGCAAAATCGTTACCAGCCAATAGCGGGCCGCCGATTCATCCCTGAGGCTGTCGAAAGAACGCCATGCCCTGAGCAATGTCTCCTGAACCAGGTCTTGCGCGATTGAGTGATCGCGGCAAAGCCAGAAAGCAAAACGGAACAGGTCCCCCTCGTGGGTTCGCGTCATGTTCTCGAATCTTTTGCGTCTGGATTCCTCGGTTTTTCCCTGATTCATATATTTAGACCGGAGACGTTTATCGATTATTACCGAGGTTTTTGAGCAATGTTTTGGACAGGCAGGCCATTTCGGGCGAAAATCTACCCTATATCCTGACGACCAAGGAATCCAGCATGAACAGTAAGGTAAGGGGCCGATACCCCGGTACGCGGATGCGGCGGATGCGACGGGACGATTTCAGCCGTCGGTTGATGCGCGAATGCTCGCTGAGTTCTGCGGATCTGATCTGTCCGCTGTTTATTACCGAGGGCGAAAATCAATCGCAGCCGATTCCATCGATGCCGGATGTGAGTCGGCTCAGTATCGATCTGGCAGTCGAAAAAAGTCGGGAACTGGCTGCACTCGGTGTGCCGGCGGTTGTTTTGTTTCCGGTCATCGAAGCCGATGGCAAGAGCCTGGACGGCAACGAGTCCTACAATCCAGGCGGGCTGGTCCAGCGCTGTATCAAGGCGTTGAAGGTCGCCATACCAGAACTTGGCGTGATTACCGATGTGGCGCTTGATCCATACACGACGCACGGACAGGATGGTGTTATCGATGACTACGGTTACGTACTTAACGATGAGACCGTGGAAATCCTGGTTCGCCAGGCTTTGTCTCATGTGGAGGCCGGAGCCGATGTGATATCGCCTTCCGACATGATGGATGGGCGGATCGGTGCAATTCGACAGGAGCTCGAAGCAAATGGTCATCACACCACAAAAATTCTCGCCTATTCGGCGAAATATGCATCGTCTTTTTATGGCCCATTCCGCGATGCCGTGGGTTCAGCGGGCAATCTCGCCGGTGGCAACAAATACACCTACCAGATGGATCCCGCCAACAGCGATGAGGCGTTGCGCGAAGTCGCGCTCGACCTTGATGAGGGTGCCGACATGGTGATGGTCAAGCCCGGCATGCCCTACCTGGATGTGGTTCGAAGGGTGAAAGACGAGTTTGGCGTGCCGACTTTCGTCTACCAGGTCAGCGGCGAGTATGCGATGCTCAAGGCGGCATCCCAGGCTGGCTGGCTGGAAGAAAAGGCCGTGGTCATGGAGGCCTTGCTGGCGTTCAAAAGGGCTGGCGCAGATGGGATTTTGACGTATTATGCCGGCCAGGCAGCCCGCTGGCTCAACGAATCACAAAAAGCGCAAAACCCAGGGGATTAAAATGGCTAATTACCTGTCGGGGATTTTCGGATCGTCCCCGGTCGCACCGTTACAGGAACATATGGATATCGCATACCGCTGTGCGAAAAAATTGATTCCGCTGTTCGAAGCGGTAATCGACAAAGACTGGAAATCAGTCGAAAGCTGCCGCCAGACCATTCGGGACTTGGAGAGCGAAGCCGATGACATGAAACAGCAGATTCGCCACAGCCTCCCAAAGAGCCTGTTTATGCCGGTGCCCAGGGAAGACCTGCTTGGATTGTTGCTGGTCCAGGATCGGGTCGCCAATCGTGCAAAGGATATTTCGGGACTGGTCGTAGGCCGGAGATTGGAGTTACCAGAGCCGATAGCGGAACTCTTCATAAAATTCGTTCACTGCAGCATCGCCGCTACCAAACAAGCGCGGAAAAGCGTCCGTGAACTCGATGAGTTATACGAGACCGGTTTTCGCGGCGCAGAAGCAAAGCTGGTCGAATCGCTGGTCGCGGAACTCGACCGTCTCGAATCGGAATCCGACGCTTTGCAAAGCGAGCTGCGCGCAGGGCTGTTCGAACTTGAGTCTGAGATGCCACCGGTCAATGTGATGTTTCTATACAAGATCATCGATCTGATCGGCGAAGTTGCCGATTATGCGGAGCGCGTGGGCCGGCGTCTCGAATTGCTGCTGGCGCATTAGCCCGGCTTATTCATGAATCGTCGCGATGATTGCGCAGAGCATTGTTTGCACACGGGATTTTCTGCCCGAGCGGAATATCCGTGTGTATTTCCGAGGGAGGAAAATTCCGTGTGCGAACAAGGATCAAACAAGGGCGCGAGCACATTCATGAATAAGCCGGGCTAGGGAGCTGTCATGGAAGACATGCAGATCTATATTGGCCTGGCGGCCATCTTCGGTTTGTTCATGGCCTGGGGAATCGGGGCGAACGATGTCGCAAACGCCATGGCGACATCGGTTGGATCCAAAGCGCTGACCATCAAGCAGGCGATTTTTGTCGCCGCCATTTTTGAATTCACTGGTGCGGTGCTGGCCGGAGGCGAAGTCACCTCGACTATCCGCAAAGGTATTATCGATGCGGCGAGCGTATCGGAAACGCCTGAGTTATTGATTTACGGCATGTTGGCTGCGCTTGCGGCCGCAGGTACATGGCTGTGGATTGCGTCGAGAAAGGGCTGGCCTGTATCCACAACCCATTCGATAGTCGGAGCGATCGTCGGTTTCGCAATGGTCGGCATCGGCATTGATGCAGTCAACTGGGGCCAGGTCGGCAGAATCGTAGCCAGCTGGATCGTCACACCCATGATCGCAGGCTTTGCCGCCTACCTGATTTACAACAGTGTCCAGTGG
>JAPUHG010000135.1 GCA_027297845.1 Gammaproteobacteria bacterium
AAATGCTCAACGACCACATCAAGAAAATGAGTGCAATTGGCAAAGTAGTTGGTCGCGTAGAGATTCCCGAGCAGTTCAATGACGGCAGCTACGTGACCCCGCTGGCGGTGGAAATTCCATCGATTGATGTGCTGGAGGAGGAAGTATTCGGCCCGATTTTGCATATCGTTCGCTATAAGTCGGCGGAACTCGATCAGATGATCGATGCGATCAACAAAACCGGTTTTGGCCTGACCCTGGGCGTGCATAGCCGCATAGACGGTGTCGCCAGGCATATCGGCCGCACTGCAAACGTCGGTAATGTCTATGTCAACCGCGACATGGTTGGCGCGGCCGTCGGCGTGCAGCCATTCGGCGGTTGCGGTCTTTCCGGCACCGGCCCGAAAGCGGGTGGACCCCATTACCTGCATCGTTTCGCCACCGAGAAGACCATCACCATAAACACCTCGGCGGTCGGTGGTAACGCGAGTCTGCTGTCACTCGAAACAGACTAACGTATAGTCGTAAACCATGAGCATCAGCATTTTCGATATCTTCAAGGTTGGCATCGGGCCATCCAGTTCCCACACGATGGGCCCGATGAACGCGGCCCGGCAGTTTGCGCTGGATCTGGAAGACTCAGGCCTGCTCGATGAAGTCGATCGCGTCACCTGCCGGCTGTATGGGTCGCTGGCGGCGACCGGCAAGGGTCATTGCACCGACCGCGCGCTGATGCTCGGTCTCGAGGGTCAGCAACCACACACAGTAGATCCGGATCGGGTCGATGACACCCTTGCCAGAATCAGTGCGGATGGCCGCCTGAATATTCTTGGCAAACACCCGGCCAGGTTTGACCAGGCGCAGGACTTGCTTTTTCACCACGACCAGTTGTTGCCGCTGCACACAAACGGCATGCGCTTCGGTGCGTTGAACGCGAACGGCGACGCCTTGCTGACCGAAGAGTTTTATTCGATCGGTGGCGGTTTCGTCATGGACGAGCATGGCGAAACGCCGGGGACCGCGGACGAGGAAGCCACTGACCAGCCTTTTGTTTTCAAAGATGCCGAAGAGCTGTTGCAAATTGCTGATGACAACGGGCTGAGCCTGCCCGAGCTGATGATGGCGAACGAAGTCGCCGGGCGTTCCGAGGCGGAAGTCCGCGAAAGGTTGCTGGCGATCTGGTCGGTCATGGATGCCTGTATCGAGCGTGGCTTGCTACAGGAGGGAATACTGCCCGGCATCCTCAAGCTTCGACGCCGCGCGCCAAAACTGTACCAGGAACTCTCTTCCGGTGCGCTCGAAGGTAGCGACTTTTTAGACTGGGTCGATGTCTGGGCACTGGCCGTCAACGAGGAAAACGCAGCCGGCGGCAAAGTCGTGACTGCGCCAACCAACGGCGCGGCCGGTATCGTGCCCGCCGTGCTGAAGTATTACCTGAAATTTGTGCCGCAAGCGACAAACGATGGCATCGTCGATTTCCTGCTGACCGCGGGTGGGATCGGCATCCTGTACAAGAAAAACGCGTCGATCTCGGGTGCGGAAATGGGCTGCCAGGGCGAGGTCGGTGTCGCCTGTTCGATGGCCGCGGCCGGCCTGGCCTCGGCGATGGGTGTGAGTAACGAGCAGATCGAGAATGCCGCGGAAATCGGCATGGAGCACAACCTGGGCCTCACCTGCGACCCGATCGCCGGGCTGGTGCAGATACCGTGTATCGAGCGCAACGCGATGGGTTCAATCAAGGCCATCAACGCGGCGCGGATGGCCCTGCGCGGCGATGGCAAGCACATGGTCAGCCTCGACCAGGTCATCGCGACCATGCGCCAGACCGGTATGGATATGTCCACCATTTACAAGGAAACCTCCGAGGGTGGTCTCGCAGTCAATGTTCCGGAGTGTTAGGCGGCGAACGGCTCTCCCGGATTGGCCGGAAAATCGATGCTCGCCGGATAGACACTCCCAGCCTCGAATAATCCATCGCCGATCTCAAACAACGCATACGCCGCGGTGGGCATATTATCGATGCGCCCTGAGGCGAGGCGGTTGACCAGGCTGGTCATGCCGGGGTTGTGACCGACCGCCATCAGATTACCGGTAGTGGCGTAAGCTTGAATTTCATCAAGCAGCGTGTCCGGGCTCGCCAGGTAAAGATCGTCCAAATAGATAATTTGCTGCAGATCGAAACCGAGCACGCGGCTGACGATTTCGGCGGTTTCCCGGGCCCTCACTGCCGGGCTACAGATCAGCGTCTGTAGGCTGAATTGCCGGTCATGCAGCCGCTGACCCATTTGCTGCGCGTCCCGGCGGCCGCGCTTTTTGAGAGGGCGCTCTCGATCGGATTCATTCTGCGACCAGTCCGATTTCGCATGGCGCATCAGCAACAAATTGCTCATCGCACATTAATCCGCCACCCGCACCTGGACCCGTCCGTCTTTGATGCGAGTTTTAAAGGTTGCGACGGCTTCGTATGCGGGCGGGGTCAAAGCCGCGCCGGTACGCAGGCAGAAACGCGCACCGTGACGCGGACAAATGATTTGATCGTTGTCGATCGGGCCACCAGTCAGCTCT
>JAPUHG010000136.1 GCA_027297845.1 Gammaproteobacteria bacterium
AGTCAACGAGAAGTAGAAAACGCGCGTCGTTACGGCATCGAAAGATTTGCGCAGGAGCTGCTGACCGTGCGCGACAGTCTTGAGATGGGGCTGGAAGCGGCCAATGAGGAACCGAGTGTTGAGGTCCTGATGGTGGGGAAAAAGGCAACGCTCAAGCAGCTCGAACAGTTGATGGACCGATTTAGCATTAGTGAATTAGATCCGCTGGGTGAGGCGTTCGACCCTGAATTTCATGAAGCCATGACCACCCAGCCCAGCGAAGAATATAAGCCGGGGCAGGTGATGGAAGTGATCCAGAAAGGCTACTGCATACATGACCGCCTGTTGCGGCCGGCGCGCGTCATTATTGCTGCCGAGGCCGAAAAGCCGGACGCATGAAGGCCTTGAAGTTTTGTTGGCCGACACCATTTACAGCGTTAATCGATTTTTAAAACTATTTATTGGAGATAAGCAATGGGCAAGATAATTGGCATTGACTTGGGAACCACGAACTCTTGTGTGGCCATCATGGAAGGTAAGAGTCCGAAGATCATTGAAAACAGTGAGGGCGATCGCACGACCCCCTCGGTGGTGGCGTTCACCAAGGACGACGAAGTCCTGGTGGGTCAGGCCGCAAAACGGCAGGCGGTAACCAATCCGGCGAACACGTTGTTTGCCGTCAAGCGGCTGATCGGTCGCATGTTCAAAGATGAAGTCGTTCAGCGCGACATGGATATGGTTCCTTACAAAATCGTCAAGGCAGACAATGGCGATGCCTGGGTCGAAGCCAATGGCAAAAAGATGGCGGCACCGGAAATATCCGCCAGGATCCTGATGAAAATGAAGCAAACCGCCGAGGATTATCTTGGTGAAAAAGTGACCGAGGCGGTCATTACGGTTCCTGCTTATTTCAACGATTCACAGCGCCAGGCGACCAAGGACGCTGGCAAAATCGCCGGTCTGGAAGTTAAGCGCATTATCAATGAGCCGACCGCGGCCGCCCTTGCCTATGGCATGGATAAACAACGCGGCGATCGCAAGATTGCGGTCTACGATCTGGGTGGCGGAACGTTCGATATCTCGATCATTGAAATCGCGGTCATCGATGACGAGCACCAGTTTGAAGTGCTCGCTACTAATGGCGATACCTTTCTCGGTGGCGAGGACTTCGATCTAAGAATCATCGAATACCTGGCGGACGAGTTCAAGAAAGAAAGTGGTGTCGATGTTCGGCAGGATCCACTCGCCATGCAGCGTCTCAAGGAAGCGGCAGAGAAAGCCAAGATCGAGTTGTCTTCCTCGCAGCAGACGGAAATCAATCTGCCGTATATCACGGCGGATGCCAGTGGTCCCAAGCATCTGCACATCAAGATGACGCGGGCAAAACTCGAATCACTGGTTAGAGAGTTGATTAAACGTACGATTGGTCCTTGCAAAATCGCAATCAAAGACGCTGGCTTGTCAGTCACTGAAATTGACGATGTGATCCTGGTTGGTGGCCAGACGCGTATGCCGAAAGTCCAGGAGGAAGTGAAAACATTCTTTGGCAAAGAGCCTCGCAAAGACGTAAACGCGGATGAGGCAGTAGCCATGGGTGCCGCTATTCAAGCCGGCGTTCTGGCTGGCGACGTCAAGGATGTTTTGTTGCTTGATGTAACACCGCTGTCATTGGGTATTGAAACTCTGGGTGGCGTTTTGACGCGGTTGATCGAAAAGAACACCACGATCCCGACCAAGGCTAACCAGGTGTTTTCGACGGCCGACGATAACCAGACCGCGGTAACGATTCATGTACTGCAAGGCGAACGCGAGCGCTCGGTCGACAATAAGTCGCTGGGTAGATTTGATCTGACCGACATACCGCCATCGCCGCGTGGTATGCCTCAGATCGACGTGTCTTTCGATATCGACGCCAACGGTATTCTCAATGTTTCGGCCAAAGACAAGGCGACCGGCAAAGAGCAGAAAATTGTGATCAAGGCTTCCAGCGGTCTCTCCGAGGATGAAATCGCAGGAATGGTTTCAGATGCGGAAGCGCATGCCGAAGAGGACCAGAAATTCCGCGAGCTGGTGAATTCCAGAAACCAGGCCGATGGGCTGGTACACGCGACGGAAAAGGCTCTTGAGGACCTGAAGGAAAAGGTTGAGGCAGAAGAGAAAGACAAGATTGAAGCCGCGATCAAGGATCTCAAAGAGGTGCTGGATGGAGACGATATGGAAGCCATCGAAAACGCCGCCAAGGCTCTTGCCGAATCCTCTTCTCCTTTGATGCAAAGAGTTTATCAAGAGCAGGCAGATCAGGCAGCAGCCGAGCAGGCGGCAGAGGCCGGTGACGGCAGCGAAGCGAAGACGGATGAAGATGTTGTCGATGCCGAGTTTGAGGAAGTAAAAGACCAAGAGCCCAAAAAAGACGACTGACACATTGGCGTTTTGATGGGTGACGGGCTGTCGACTGGAAACGGTTGGCAGCCTTGTCTGTATCTGATGGATACGTTGGTAAAAAGGGAATGCGGGCGCAGGAAGATAAATGAGTAAACCGGACTATTACGAAATTCTTGCTGTGAAGCGCAACGCGTCGGCGGCTGAGATCAAGAAGTCTTACCGGCGGCTTGCGATGAAGCATCATCCGGACCGCAATCCTGACAACGAAGATGCCGAGGCGGATTTCAAGGAAGCCAAGGAAGCTTACGAAGTTCTCAGTGACGAGCGCAAACGAGCGGCCTACGACCAGTTTGGCCATGCCGGCCTGGCGGGCGCCTCAGGTCGCGGATTCAATCCTGGCGATGCTTTCAGCGACATTTTCGGTGACGTCTTTGGGGATATTTTTAGTGGTGGAAGGCGCGGCGGCCGCAACCAGGTGTTTCGTGGCGCCGATCTTCGCTATCAACTGGATCTCGATCTTGAACAGGCGGTTTTCGGCGGCGAAGTCGAGGTCAGTTACTCGACGCTGAGTGAGTGCCAGACCTGCCACGGCAGTGGTGCAAGACCGGGCTCGGAGCCGCAAACCTGCTCATCCTGTGCGGGGCACGGTCAGGTCAGAATGTCGCAGGGCATGTTTTCGATCCAGCAGACTTGCCCGCAGTGTCGCGGCACCGGCCAGCAGATCAACGACCCATGTGGCGATTGCGACGGCCAGGGACGAGTCAATAAACGCAAAACCCTGTCCGTAAAAGTCCCGCCAGGCGTGGACAGCGGGGACAGAATCAGGTTGCCGGGCGAGGGCGAAGCCGGTCGCAACGGCGGGCCGGCGGGTGATCTCTACGTTGAAGTCAGGGTGCGCGCCCACGCTATTTTCCAGCGCGAAGGCGCGCACCTGCATTGCGAGATTCCGATCAGCCTTGCAATTGCGATGCTGGGTGATACGGTCGAAGTACCCACGCTGGCGGGCCAGGTGGCTCTGAAAATTCCAGCAGGGACTCAATCGGGCAAAGTATTCCGACTGCGTGGCAAGGGTGCCGCCCCTGTTCGCGGCGGACCTGCCGGTGACCTTTTTTGCAAGGTGAAACTGGAGACCCCGGTTCATTTGACCGATGAGCAGCAGGAACTGGTGCGTCATCTCGAAAAAAGCCTGCAAGCAGGCGGCAAACGCCATCACCCCCATTCACGTTCCTGGCTGGATAGTGTAAAAAAGTTTTTTGACAAGCTTGGAGCCTGATATGGGTGAAGTCCGCGGGAAAGTCGCAATACTCGGCGCAACCGGCCGAATGGGCCAGGCTCTGCTTGCCGCGCTTCAGGATTCGACCGATCTGGAACTCTGCGGTGCGTTGGTAAGTCCGGGTAATGAGCTGATCGGACGAGACGCCGGCGCCGATCTGGATTGGCGCAGCGGGATTGCTTATAGCGACGATCTGGCGGAAGTATTGGCGCACGCCAAGGTCGCCATCGATGTGACTTTGCCGACGGTGACCAACGATATCATCGCGGCCTGCCGAAAGGCCGCATGCCCGTTGGTGATAGGGACCACCGGTTTGAGTGATGAACAGCGCCAGGCGTTGACTGAGGCGGCAAATTCGATCGCCGTCCTGCCTGCGACAAATTTCAGTATTGCCATGACCTTGATGGCGGGCATGGTCAGGGAAGCCTGTGCCAGGTTGGGTCCGGCCTGGCGGGTCGATATCCTGGAAACCCATCATCAGCAAAAGATCGACAGGCCATCGGGTACCGCACTCGCTTTGGCTGAGGAAATCGCCGCGGCACGGGGCCAGCGGCTGGCCGAGGTGGTCGAGTATGTCGATGCCCCGGAGGATCGTAACAACCCGGACAGCATCGCGATCCAGTCTGTTCGCACTGGCACGGTCGCCGGCGAACATACGGTTACCTTTAGCGATGGTTCCGAGACGCTTGAATTGGTGCATCGTGCCGGGAGCAGAGCGGCGTTTGCCGGCGGCGCCCTCAAGGCTGCCGCCTGGTTGGCGAGGCAATCCCCCGGGTTCTACCGGATGGAGCAGGTGACAGGCTCCTGATGCTGGCAGCATAGACACCCGTGGGTCGGCTGAGTACAATTTAGCTGCCAGGCAAGTTACGGGTGCCCGGTAAGCGGGAGGGGTCCGATTCGGATTCATCCCGCTTAACTTATGTGCTGCTTTTATCTTTGAAAACAATTATTTAGTGCAAATAATTAAAGTCTTTTCTCTGCTTTTGAACCCGGCCACCGGAAGAGAAAGACGCTATTCG
>JAPUHG010000137.1 GCA_027297845.1 Gammaproteobacteria bacterium
TCGAACGGGCTGCCACTGGCGAAGATTGCCCGGCCATCGGTCCAGGTATAGGTTTGCTCAGCGGTGCATTCCGCTTTTGAGGTGGGGTTCGATAGTGCGAAAATAATCGGCCGCTCGTTGATTTCCGCCGCGGCTTCTACGATCTCTTTGGTAAAGGAGCCGGGTTGGCCGGAGAGCCCGAGTATGGCGGTCGGCTTCAGGGTTTTGATGGCTTCCACAAAGTCGTCGATGCCAGGATGCTCGTGCGCGTAAGCCATCTTGTGCTCGCTGATATGCTCCCTTCCTGCCACCAAAAGTCCCCTGGTGTCGATGAACCAGCACTGTCTACGAGCCTGTTCTGTTGGCATGCCTTTTTCTACCAGCGCTGCGACGAAGGTATCGGCGATGCCGATAGCGGCCTCACCAGCCCCCAGGAAGAGTATTTTCTGTTCGGAGAGTTTGCCGCCGGTGATACGTAGCGCTCCCATGATCCCGGATAAGGCAACTGCCCCGGTTCCCTGGATATCGTCGTTGAAAAGGCAGACCCGGTCGCGGTACTTCGCCAGCAATTTGAATGCATTGGCATTGCCGAAATCTTAGAGTTGGATCAAAACCCCTGGGACCATCTCCGTTGCGGCGCTAATGAATTCTTCGACGAGTTCATCGTATTGTTCGCCGCGGGCGCGCGGGGAATCAAGCCCGTTGTAAAGCCGATCCTCCAACAAAGTCTCATTATCGGTGCCGACGTCCAGCATTACCGGCATGCACTCGGTCGGATGAATACCTGCACAGGCGGTGTAGAGCGACAGTTTGCCAATCGGGATGCCCATGCCATCGGCGCCGAGGTCGCCGAGCCCAAGGATTCGCTCGCCATCGGTTACCACGATGATCTTAACTTCCTTGTGTGGCCAATTCTGCATAATTTCCTTGACGCGGCCACGGTCCTGCAAGGTCACATAGAAACCCCTCGAGGTCCGGTAGATGTGCCGAAATACCTGGCACGCTTTACCGATGGTCGGGGTGTAGATAATTGGCATCATCTCTTCGATGTTGTTCATCAACACGCGATAGAAAAGAGTCTCATTGCGATCTTGCAATGCGGCCAGGTAGAGATATTGTTCGAGAGCAGTCGATTTCGCGCGGAAATTGCCGAGCACGCGCATCTCCTGTTCCGCCGGTGGGTGGATGCGGGGCGGCAGCAAGCCCCTCAGATTCAGAGCATCGCGCTCGGCTTCGGAATAGGCGGTGCCTTTGTTGCGTACAGGATCATGGAGAATTCTTACGCCCCTAAAGAGCTCCGGCGATGATTTCTTGCTCACGGGTGTGTTCCTCCATTTCTGGTTCCGGAAAAAGTAGTCCGGATGACAGCAGCATAGAAGAAAATGCGGTTCCTTTCCGCAATTTTTACGGCTGGGTTTTAGCTTCCTCGCAGTTGACCAAAATAGTACGAATTATCTGCCTGATCACCATATGGATGCGCAAGGAACCGCTTTTTATAACAATCGGGAACTGGGTGCGCCTTGACAAAGATCAAAGGAATCGGGTCATTTGGTCCGGGCAAGCCAATAAAAAAGGGGCCCGGCAGGGCCCCTGTGTATTTGGCAGAGTTTAGGTTGAAAACTCGGGTCTGGCGACCTCGAAACCTCTCGTCAGACGCTGCGGGTCGCTACCGCCGGTGGCACGGATGCAGCGCGGCGTGCCGGCTCGATAACCGCCAGCGTTGATAACACCCAGAGGATAACGATCCCCGGTGGCAAATAACGCCAGTCCAGCCGGGTCAGCTCGAAGGAAACCTCGAGCCAGTAAGCGACGGCCACGGTCAATACGACGCCGAGCACCGCACCGGCAGTCGTGATCAGCCAGTTCTCCAGCATAAATTCGCGAATAATGTCCCCCCGTCTTGCTCCGAGCGCACGGCGTGTGCCAATTTGTTTGGTCCGTTGGGTGACATGGAAGGATGCAAGGCCGACGATGACCAGTGCGGTCAGACCGATCAGCAAAGTAATTACCACAGACAGGATGATGGCCATGCCGCGGTCGCGCCGGTATGAGCGCGCAGCCAATTCTTCCAGCGATCTCACGCTCTTGACGACGCGCTGCCGATTGGACTCTCCCAGTTTTTGTTCGATGATCGGCATCAGCTCATCGCGCATGCCCGGCTCGACACGAATCAGGTACTTGTTGGTGGTATAGGCGGGTTTGCCAGGCTGGATGACGACATTAGCCAGCTTATCCCAGCTCACCCAGGAACCGTGCATGTGGCCGATGATACCGACTATGGTTGATGGCTCCATGCTGCCCCAATACACAGTTTTCCCGAGCGCGTCCTCTTCGCCGAACAAGCCATCCGCGAGATCCTGGGTTACCAGGATGGATGGCGGTGCACCGGGGTCGGAATCCGGTAATATGTAATTCACTTCCTCCGGGAAAAAATTCCGGCCGCGGGACAATTCAATACCCAGTGCGTCCAATCCTTCTTCGCTCCAGACATAGCGCGCTGTTTCAACCGGTTTTATGGTTTCGTCGGGCACGGTTCGCAAACCGGTACCCGAACCCGATCCGCTCAACGGCACATGGTTGGAAACGGTGGCCGCTAACACGCCCGGTATCGACTTGAGCAGATTGATATCGTTGGTGATGCTGTCAACAACGTCGAAGCCCTCACCGAAACCGCGCACATAGGTAACGATGACGTTATCGACATCCGTCCCCGCATCGCGATTGATTCGTTCCACGCGCTGGACGACGATAAACAGCGAGTTGATGACGATCGCCAGCGTCACGGCAATCTGAAGCGCCACCAGCAACGGACCGGTCTTGCTTCGCATTAGCGATGACATCATTGGTCCAAGGCCCATTTCAAAACTCCTATTGTGTTTTCAGCTGAGCGGCGGGTGGGATCTGACAGACACGCCAGGCGGGATACAGACCCGCGA
>JAPUHG010000138.1 GCA_027297845.1 Gammaproteobacteria bacterium
TGCCAAGCGTCGGTAGGCGCATGGCGTTCACTCCTGCCCGAGCGATGCTCGGACTTGCCGTTGCGCGTCAACCGTCGTTCGCCCAGCTGAGCTACCGGGGCGACCTGGACATTGTTGAAATGGTGGAGCCGAGGAGGATCGAACTCCCGACCTCTGCATTGCGAACGCAGCGCTCTCCCAGCTGAGCTACGGCCCCATCAGGCGGCGCATTCTATCATTGGCGATGGTGCCCGGAAAGGCCAAGTATTGCATGTAGCTTTAACAGGGCTAAAATGCTCAATATGCTGGAAATTGGCCAACAGGCACCACAATTCACGCTTCCCGATCAAACTGGCAAGCCCGTGTCCTTGCAGGGTTTGCTAGAAAACGGCCCGCTGGTGGTGTATTTCTACCCCGCCGATTTCACCCCCGGCTGTACCAAGGAGGCCTGTACGATTCGCGATCTGCATGGCGAACTGGTTGCCGCAGGGCTCCAGGTTGTCGGCATCAGTCCCCAGGGTGCGGAGAGCCATCAACGTTTTGCCGAGCAACATCAGCTGCCATTCTTGTTGCTATCCGATGTTGAGAAAGACGTGATCAAGGATTACGACGTCAACGGCCCGTTTGGTTTTGGCGTACGTCGTGCCACCTTCCTGATCGATCAGGATGGTGTCATTCGTGACGCAGTGCTCGCGGATCTGAGGATCGGACAACACGAAGAATTCATCCGTCAGGCCATCGCCTTGCAGGCATGACGCCCGACCGATTCCGGACCTTAAAAAGTGTGCTGGCACGCCGCCAGCCGGATCTGACGATATTGTCAGAAAATGTGCACAAGACGCATAACCTGGCGGCAATTGTTCGCAGTTGCGATGCCGTGGGCGTTTTTCAGGCGCATGTCGTATCGAACTCGCCCAAGTTGCCCCGCCATCACCTGACCTCGGCCGGCTCGAGAAAGTGGGTCCCATTGGTAATACATCCCGATATTGGTAGCGCCGTTGAGAGCCTTAAAAATGATGGCTTCCAGGTGTTTGCGGCCCACCTGTCGGATCGGTCCGTCGATTTCCGTAGCGTGGACTACACGGCGCCAACAGCTTTGTTGCTGGGTTCCGAGCTTGTCGGTGTGACCGCGGAAGCGGCAGATCTCGCCGATGCGCATCTTTCAATTCCCATGCAGGGACACACCGAATCGCTGAATGTGTCGGTGGCCAATGCATTAATCCTTTACGAGGCGATGAAGCAACGTGAGGCCGCTGGCATGTATGACAACAGCCGCCTGGAGCGGGAAACCTGGCAAAAGACTTTGTTTGAGTGGTCGTATCCGGATATCGCTCGCCGTTGCCGGGACAAGAAGTTGCCCTATCCGGCATTATCCGATGAGGGACAGATACTGGAAAACCCTTTCACATAGGCAATAAATAGCATTAATAAAGGTATCTAACCTATTGTTCTATAGGGTTATAGAAATTATTTTCCCGGCCATATTTGATCCGCACTGTCTGTCTGCGGCCAAAACGCGGGATACTGACGATGTACAGATCGTCATAATCGAGCTCGGTCAGTTCCTGGGCTGGCGCTTTGCCACCCAAAAGTTCGATAATCTCCGCAACGGTGTTGCTATGGCCCACAACTAGGATGGTCTGACCCCGGAAATTCCCCAGCAATTCATCAACCAGTGCAGCCGAGTCCTGCGCCCGGTATTCACTAACCGGCAAACCGGTTTCCCGAATCAGCGGCCTGGCCGTTTCGAGCGAGCGTCTGTACTGAGATACAAAAACATGATCCGGACCATTATTCACATTCGACATTGCCAGAATACGGGACAGCTCTTCCGCCCGCTCCTTGCCGAGATCATTCAATCCTGGATCGTCAGCGGGCATGGTCGCTTTTTCAGCATGACGCACCAGGAATACAACGGTCGTTGCCCGCGAATCGAAGTACCAGGCGATCGCCAGCGCCAGCATCACGAAGCCCATGATCGGCATAATCAGAGGTGTGAATAAAGGCCGACGCCTCATCGATCTGTGGGTTTTTTTCAATCTAATACCCTTAGCGTTCCGGCGAATCTGATTCTTGTTTCTCGATCACCACGTATTCGGCATGCAGAACATCGCCAGGCGATTTGCCGTCTCTGACGGCCTGATCTATCTTGCGCTTGATCCACCACAGGCGTATGGCAAAAACAACCGACGCAATAACAATCAGGCCGACCAGTGCAGCCAATATGAAAATCCCCAGAAAAGCGGCAACGCCCAGCGCAACGATGCCGACTATAAAACTGACGACCTGGGCAACGGGCCCTGGCTTGCGATAGGAAATTCGGTATTGTTCAGTCATGGTCTGAATATTCACGCTTGTTAACGGCGACTGCAATCAATTATGGCAGTCTCACCACGCAGATGTCACTGGCTTTCAGGTATGCGCTGATAATAGCCGTCAAACCATGAAATCCAGGTCTTGCCGCCGTCATCGGAATGCTCAAAGAGCTGTCGAACCCGACCATCCGGTAGTGGCGTCCAGGTTCCCCGAAAAGGCTTTTCAACCGGCGGGTTGATCGTATAAAGACGCCCTTCCAGAACCATGCTGCCATCGACCAGGCCACCGTAAATATCGATAATACTGCCGCCAGCGCCCACCCAGTGCTGCCGCCAGCGTTGTTGCCCTGGGTCATAGTAATTCA
>JAPUHG010000139.1 GCA_027297845.1 Gammaproteobacteria bacterium
CCAGCAGGATGACGAGACTGGCGAGGGCGACTATTGGCCTCATAGTCAGTCTTCCAGGGTGATTTCTTCGAAAGTTACCAGCGTAAACCCGGCGCTGGTGACCAATTCTGTAATCATCTCTTTTGAAAGCGACACGCCGTCTTCGACTTGAACGAAGAACCTGCCGGTTTCGAGTTCAGACTTGATCTCCACCACGCCCTCAAGATTTTTCAGTTTCTTCTCGACGCCGTAAACGCAGAAAGGACAGGACAGACCGCTAACCACGAGATGATAATGCACATCTTCCGCCAGGCTCTGACTCGTAAAAAGCAGTAAGGTCAAAAGAAAAAATAAGCGTTTCATGTCGGGCTTCCTTAGTTCAGCCAAGGTTATCCAGGAACAACGTCAGCGGGTAGAGTGCATAGGCTGCAAATATCGAAGCCCCGAAAACCGCGGTAATTACCCACAGGATAATTTGTTGTACGCGCAACCGCCGGCCTTCGCCAATCTCGCATTCTCTCGAACTTCGAAAGCGCCACCAGCTATAGCCCAGGATCAGCGCGGTGAGGCTGAAGGTGAGCGTCTTGTATTCGGCCATCGTTCCCAGCCACGGCATCGCAGATACCGTCGAAGCGACGACGCTACCCAGCCCGAGGGCGACCAGTGCGATAGGCAGGGCACAACACGTGGCGCCGGTCAATGCCAGTATGGCGCTGCCGACAATGCCGGATGTGATCTGATTGTCGCTCATTGCGATTACCTGAAAAAAGACAAAGTCGTGATCCGGTCGTGCTAATACGCAAGCTGACCGATTTTCTACGGCGCTTGCCGGCAAAGGTCAGGCCGGCCACAGTAGCCTGACATCCTCGGACTAAGAGCAGTATAAAACCTGTAGCAGGTATAGATACAAGTGGCGAAAAAAAC
This sequence comes from Gammaproteobacteria bacterium, assembly GCA_027297845.1. Classification (GTDB taxonomy): domain Bacteria; phylum Pseudomonadota; class Gammaproteobacteria; order Steroidobacterales; family MnTg04; genus MnTg04. The sequence continues at coordinate 904 of JAPUHG010000139.1, forward strand.
AGGGCCGGGTCCATTATTTCCGCCATTGTTTTGATCCTGCTGAAAAAGTAAATTCGTCACCTTTGTCAAACGAAAACCCCGCCGGAAGGCGGGGTTTTTCTTGCTTCATGGTTACCGGTTCCAGACCGGTTGCGGTTACAACTCCAGTATTTCGACTTCTGCGATACCGAGCGCCCGGATGGGTTTCTCTATCTTGGCAAGATCGCCGACGATCAGCCAGATCAGTTTATGGGGCCTCAAAACCTCATCGGCCGCGGCATCGATCTGTTCGACGTTCATCGCCTCGTACTGACTGGTCAGAGTCAGCACGTAGTCGTCCGGTCGACCGAATCGCGCGTTGGACAGCATGGTTCCCAGCACCGCCGCACCGGTTTCATACTGCCCCGGCAGGCTGCGAGTTTCGTTCTTGACGACCCGGTCCAGTTCCTCGGGACGCGTCCGATCGGAACCCAGATAGGCATCGAACTGTTCTAACAACGCAGTCACCGAATCGGCCGTGCGATCGGTCTGCACTGGCGCATAAACCAGGTAAGGCCGTTGCCCACGCGCGCCGATGATGATAGTCCGGGCGCCATAGGACCAGGATTTTTTCTCACGCAGGTCCATGTTAATCCGTGCCGTGAAATCGCCGCCGATGACATTGTTCATGGCGGAGATAATCAGATTGTTCTCGACACCCGTCGGCGGTGCGATATGGCCGGCCAGGATCAACGATTGCGGCGAGCCCGGCTTATCGACCAGGTAGATTTTTGCCTCCGGCGCCACCTCAACCCTGGCTATGTTCTTGGTCGGCTTTGTGCTGGATGGCGTATCCCAGTTGCCAAAGTGCTTGTTTAGCAAGGCCAGCATTTCGTCCATGTTGGTATCGCCGACGACAAAAATGGTCGCATTGTCCGGGCGCAGCCAGTCTTTTTGAAATGCACGCAGATCATCCTGGCCAATGGACTTGATCGATTCCTCGGTGCCGGACCCGGTGAACGGAATCCCGTAGGCGTGATCCTTGCCATACAGCAACGGCGGCAATTCGCGAAGGGCGATACCCACCGGTTGCGCCTTTTCCTGTTGAATGGCTGCTAGCCAGCGGGGGCGCAGCCGCTCCATGTCCTCAACTTTGAACGCCGGATTACGCACGACATCGGCAAACAACTCCATCGAATCATCGAGATTGTCCTTGAGCGCGTTCAGGCTCGCCTGCGATGTATCCAGGTTAGAGCCGGACCGAATCCGCGCGCCCAGTAGTTCGGATTCCTCGCTGATCTCAAGCGCGTCGCGGCTGGTCGTGCCCTCGCTGAGCATCGCCAGCGTGAAATTGGCGGTACCGAGTTTGCGGCCGGCGTCGGCGGCATAACCGGCGTCAAACTGAATGGCGATATTGACGATGGGCACGGCGTGGCGTTCGGCCAGTACGACTTCGACACCGTTTTTCAGTCTGCTACGTTCAATCTTCGGGAATTTCAGGGCCGGCATGGCAGCCGGATACGGAATCTTGCTGCGATCGGCATCGGTTGCCACCGTCTGGTATTCGGCGTAAGGGAGTACATCGAGCTGGTAATAGCCCTTGCCCAGCCATTTGCTGGCTGTACGGCGTACGGCCCGCGTACTCGCCGAAGTCAACCATCCCAGGCGGGTGCGCCAAAAATCGGGGCTACCGCCGTAAAGCTCGCTGCGTGCAAGTGTTACCGCCTTGCCGCTAAATCCGCCGATTTGCTCGAGACCGCGAACCAGGCTGGCGTTGATCGATGTGCGAACGCGGGCGATCTCGGCCTTGGTCGGACCCTTGTCGAGAAATTCCTCGACCACCTGGTCGATGACCCGGCTGACTTCAGCGGGGTCGGAATCCGGTTTCACCATCGCTTCGATCGTGAAAATACTGGCCAGCGTGTGCCCTTCGTAGTCGGCACTGACCGCGGTCGCAATCTGGCGTTTGTAGACCAGTTCGCGATACAGGCGCGAATTACGTCCACTGCCAAGAACGGCGGCAGCAAGCTGCAGATGCGCGCCTTCCAGCGTGGTACGGCCCGGGACGGCCCACGACCGGTAAAGGCGGGCCTGGGGCACCTGGTCATACATGATTTCATAGGTGCTGGTCTCGCGCTCCGGGACCATTGCCTGCAGGCGTTTGA
>JAPUHG010000014.1 GCA_027297845.1 Gammaproteobacteria bacterium
AGAGCCGGGATGGGCGAGATCGTGAAATCGGCGTTGATCGCGGGCGAGTGGTTTTTGGCCTGGCTGGAAAGTAACGCCGGCAAGGTGCTGGCGCGGGACGAGGAAGCACTGATCCACGCAATAAAATCGTCCTGCCAGATCAAGGCTCAGATCGTGAGCGAGGACGAGAAAGAATCCGGATCGCGTGCGCTGCTCAATCTCGGTCACAGTTTCGCTCACGCGATAGAGGCCGAGTCGGAGTACGAATATTTACATGGCGAAGCGGTTGCGGTTGGTTTGCTGATGTCTGCCGAGCTTGCTGTACGCGAGGGGCTGGCGGACAAGGTCCTGGTACAGAGAATCCGCAGTCTCGTTGAGCAGTGTGGGTTGCCAACTGTTCTTGAAGGGCTGGATCCGGGCAAACTTGTCGCTCGGATGGGGATGGACAAGAAGGTCAGGGCCGGAAAACTGACCCTGGTCTTGCCGGAGAAGCCGGGCAAAATCCTGCTTTGCGACAGCTATGACCCCGCTTTGCCGGAGTCCGTGATACGCGAGTACTGTGGCCGATGACGAGCCAGGCCTCAGGGTTGGCACTCGCACCCTGGGCTGCGCATGACGACCGCAGTCGCGGTCGCGTGTACCCGGAGCCGCCGGTTCGTTCGCGTTCGGAGTTTCAACGCGACCGTGATCGGATAATTCATTGCGCGGCCTTCCGGCGCCTGATGTACAAAACCCAGGTCTTCGTTAATTACGAAGGCGATATGTATCGCACACGCCTGACCCATTCACTGGAGGTGTCCCAGATTGGCCGCTCCGTCGCGGTGGCGTTGGGCCTCAACGAACATCTGACCGAGGCAATATGTCTGGCGCACGATCTGGGTCATACGCCTTTTGGCCACGCCGGACAGAACGCGCTGAACGATTGTATGAAGGATTACGGGGGCTTCGAGCACAATCTGCAGTCGCTGCGCGTCGTGGACAAGCTGGAAGAAAAATACGCCGAGTTTCCCGGGCTGAATCTGTGTTTCGAAACCCGTGAAGGAATTCTCAAACATTGTTCCAGGCGCAACGCGGCGGAGTTGGGTGAGCTGGGGGAGCGCTTTCTCAACCGGCAACAACCGGGCCTGGAGGCGCAACTCGCCAATCTCGCCGACGAAATTGCCTATAACAATCATGATATCGATGACGGACTGAGGGCCGGAATGATCGGTGTCGAGCAGCTTTCCGAGCTCGATATATTCAACACCTGTTATCAGGAGGTTGTGGACAGGTATCCTGAGCTTAACGAGAGAAAGGTCATTCACGAAACAGTACGGCGCATGATCAACTATGTCGTTTGCGACCTGATCGAAAATACCGGCAAGGAAATCGATCGCGTGTCGCCAGCGTCTATCGATGATGTACGCCGGCACGAAAAGACTATTGTGGGGATGAGCGAGGGAGTCAGGAAGGCTCATCGCGACTTGAAACGCTTTTTGCGGCAGACACTGTACAGTCACGAGCGGGTGAAGCGGATGACCGACCAGGCGGATCACATCATGCGCAGCCTGTTTTCCTGCTACATGTCGCGACCGGAAATATTGTCTGAACGACTGGGCCCCGCCGCCGGGGACCCCGCCGAGGAGAACCGGGTTCGTGCCGTCGCCGACTATATTGCCGGAATGACAGACCGCTTCGCCATGCGCGAATATGAACGGCTGATTGAGCCAGGAGACGACCGATGAGAAAGATACTGGGAATTACTTTGGCCGCATTGCTCATAGTTGCCTGCCAGGGTCAGCAATTGTCTGACGCGCAAGCCGTGTCAACCGATTCCAGGGAAGCGACAATTCTCAACTTGGCCATGGAGCGCGCGCTGATTGAGAAGAAAATTCCCGATTACGGCCTGCTTGCGGATCCGCGGAAAATCATTCTGTCTGATCGAAACCTGCCGGCGGACTGGGTGCCGCGGCTTGCCGATATCGAAATCCAGATTATGACCGAGGCGGAGATCGAGACCAGGGCAAATCGAGACGGCGATTTCCTGTTTATGTATGTTTCCGAATTGAGCTTCCCGGATAGCGATACCGCCAGTGTCCGCGTGCACAGCATGTGGGCCAGGGCTAAAGACTCAAAAATTGTCTATCTCAGTGGTGGCGGTTTTGTGGTGATTTACCAAAAGGATGGAGAAACCTGGAAGGAGTCCAGTAGCGCGAGCTGGATTTCATAAGACACTGGGGAGCAGGTGAGGTGATACAATGCGCCGGATTTTTACCGGCAGGAACAGGTTTTCATGAGTGACAGAATTCTTCCAGAAGAGCGCCTGATATTTGCGATGGACGTGCCCAACACCGACCGGGCCCGCGCGCTGGCGACCGAGTTGGGCGATTCGGTGAGATTTTACAAACTCGGTCTTGAGTTGATGATGAGCGGCGGGTATTTCGAGTTACTCGACTGGCTGGTGGCGAGTGACAAGCAGGTTTTTGTCGATCTCAAATTTTTTGATGTACCGGCGACCGTGGCTTCGGCCGTACGGCGACTGAATAACCGCGGGATTACGTTCACGACGGTGCATGGTAACCAGTCGATCATGGAGTCGGCGGCGGAGGCCAAGGGGGATGTCAAGATCCTTGCGGTCACGGTGCTGACCAGCCTCGATCGCGGTGATCTCGACGACCTGGGCTTTGCCTGTAACGTAGAGGACCTGGTGTTGTCGAGAGCGCGCAGAGCGCTTGAGGCGGGCTGCGATGGCGTGGTTTCATCCGGTCTCGAGGCGCCGCGACTCAGAGAGTTTATCGATCATCGACTGCTGGTCGTAACCCCAGGAATTCGACCGGTCGACAATCGTCCCGCCGACGATCAAAAAAGAGTGGTCAGTGTGGAGCAGGCATTCAGCAATGGCGCCGACTATATTGTTGTCGGTCGTCCAATACGCGACGCCGACAGTCCACGAGAAGCTGCCGAAGGCATCCAGAAAAGCATTGCCAAAAGTTTTGCCGCAGCATGAGCAGGTTGTAACCGATGAAACCGTTGAAAAACGATTTGCTTTTGCGAGCCTTGATTCGCGAACCGGTCGAGCGAACCCCGGTTTGGTTCATGCGCCAGGCTGGTCGTTATTTGCCTGAGTACAGGGAAATCAGAAAGGCGGCCGGGGGGTTTATGGATCTGTGCCGGAACCCGGAACTCGCCTGCAAGGTTACCGTGCAGCCGCTGCAGCGATTCCCGCTGGACGCGGCCATATTGTTTTCAGACATATTGACGGTGCCTGATGCGATGGGTCTGGGCTTGTATTTTGAAGCAGGCGAAGGCCCGCGGTTCGAAAGACCGGTGCAGACGGCGGCCGATATCAAAAAACTCCTCGTGCCGGATCCTGAACACGATCTCGGTTACGTCATGCAGGCGATTCGCGTAATCCGCGACGAACTCGACGGTCAGGTTCCATTGATAGGTTTTGCGGGCAGCCCCTGGACGGTTGCGACGTACGCAGTTGAGGGCGGCAGCAGCAAGAACTTTCCCCTTATCAAGGGCATGCTCTACGAGCAACCCGCCCTGTTGCACAAATTGATGGAGAAACTCGCCGGTGCCACGACCGATTATCTGAATGCACAAATCAAAGCCGGCGTTCAGGCGGTCATGATCTTCGATACCTGGGGAGGCGCCTTGAGCCCCGCAGCCTACAAAGAATTTTCGCTGCAGTATATGCAGCGGATAGTTGCTAGCCTGGTGCGCGAAAATGACGGCAGAACGGTCCCGGTCATCCTGTTTACCAAGGGCGCCGGTAGCCGTCTGGCTGATATGGCGGAGAGCGGTTGTGATGCTCTCGGCGTCGACTGGACCACGGATCTTGCCGATGCCCGCAAATTGACCGGCGACAAGGTCGCATTGCAAGGCAACCTGGATCCGTCGATTCTTTACGCGGGTCCGGCAGCGATTCGCAAGGAAGTCGAGAAAGTGCTCGCCAGTTACGGTCACGGGCCAGGGCATGTTTTTAATCTTGGCCATGGCATTCATCCGGAAGTCGATCCGGCCAATGTGGCGGCAATGGTCAGCGCCGTCCATGATTTGAGCCCGACATGGCACGGCGAGACCGATACCCGGTAAACCGGTTGCGGAGACGGCGAATGAATCTCGCCCCAGCAGAGCAGGAAAAGATACGCAGACTCGAGGCGATGAAACGCCTGGCGACCGGGCTGCTGTTGCTGATGGCGGTCGTATTTGCGGTGACTCACAAGGCGCAGGAAAGTTACGCATGGCTTTCGTATGTACGCGCGTTCGCCGAGGCGGCGATGATCGGTGCACTGGCCGACTGGTTCGCGGTAACCGCGTTGTTTCGTCACCCGATGGGCCTGCCTATTCCTCATACGGCGATCATTGCCCGGCGTAAAGACGAAATCGGGGAAAGCCTGGCCGGCTTCGTGCGCGACAATTTCCTGGTCGAAGACGCTTTGCAGCCGCGGATGAGAGGCATCGACTTCGCAACCCGGGTCGGTGGCTGGATGAGCCAGACTGACAATGCCCGACGGCTTGCCGGTGATGCCGGCGCTTTTGCAAGCTGGTTTTTGAATGTATTTGACAGTACGGCCCTAAGGCACTTCCTGAGAGAAAACCTCCAGTTGACGATGCGGCAAATCAAGATTACGCCGCTGATTGGGCGATCGCTGGACTTGCTGACAACTGGCGATCATCACCAGGAGTTAATGAACGCGCTGACTGGAGTTGCGCGCCGGCAACTGGAAAAGAACAAGGCCAGCATCCGCGAAAGAATAAAAACCCGCAGTCCTTGGTGGCTGCCAAAATTCGTCGATCAGGAAATCTTCGACAAACTGGTCGCGGAGTTCGAGGAATTGCTGGACCGGGTTGGCGATGATTCCGAGAATGAAGCGAGGCAGAATTTTAACCGTGAAGTGGCAAAATTTCTGGATGCACTGAAAAACGATCCAAAAATAATCGAAAGGGGAGAGCGTCTGAAGGAGGAATTGCTCGCCCACCCGGAAATTCAACAATATTTTTTCGATATATGGAATGAGATCAGTGTTTATCTTTCCCGCGAGTCAGCGGATCCGGATTCCCGCATAAGAAGAAAAATAGAGGCAGGCATCATGCAATTCGGGGAGGCATTGCTGCATAGCCCCGAAATGCAGGAGCAGGTTAACGACTGGATCAGCGACGCGGTTTTGTATGTCGTCGGTCATTACCGCGAAGAGATATCCTCGGTTATCAGTGACACCGTCAAACGATGGGATGCCGAGGCAACCTCACAGCGTATAGAGATCCAGGTTGGTCGTGATCTGCAGTTTATTCGGATCAATGGAACACTGGTTGGCGGCATGGTCGGCTTGCTGATACACACGGTGATTCAGCTATTAGCCTAAGAGTCCCTGCAACCGAATCCTACGGGCCGGCCGGCGGGGGCGGCAAGCTGTTGTACTGGCTGCCTTTGTTGGTGGGCTTGCTGCCGACGCTGCTGGTTTGTATCACCTACCTGATTTCCGCGAGCCACCAACAGGTTCCATGGTGTTTACCGCTGGTCGATGGCTGTACGTCGATAAGTCGTGCCAGCCGCAATCAGCCGGCCATTTTTCTCTTTCGCGCAGTGATGCTTCCGCTTACCGTGCTGCTGATAATTTATTGGATGCTCAGCCTCGTGTGGCTCAGGCGGCTTTGCGTTGGTATCGGGCGACGGCCGTCGATCTGGTTAGCGGTGATCGGCTGCGCTGGCGCGGCGCTGCTGGTCGTGTATGTCACTTTTCTTGGCAGCGATGGGGCGACCTATCAGCTGCTGAGACGCTTTGGCGCATCCTTGTTTTATGGACTGACTTTTCTTGCCCAACTCATCCAGGTCTACTGGCTGACAACACTTGAACGGAAAGCAGCCTTTTCACCGGCCTGGCTGCCGATCACGCTGTTCTGGCTGGCCATGGTCATGCTGATCGCGGGGCTGGTGTCGGTTGCTATTTCAGGAGTCGCGCCCAGCTATGAAATCAATAATATCGCGGAGTGGAATTTTACGCTGATGCTGAACGCACACTTCGTGCTTTGCGCCTGGGGCTGGCGAGAGTCCCGTTTTTCTATTTCAATTGTTTAGGAGTAATACTCGCCTGTAACAACAACCATTTATCGTTCTTCTTGGTCCAGATTTCCACCACACCTGATCGAAAAATCTGATCCTCACCGTTTGGGCCTGCATAAGTTTCAGTAGCAATCCGTCTGACAAACGCAAATTCACCACGCACGGTTATTTCCAGTATATTATTTTTGCTATCAGCAACTCTCCAGCCACCATTAAACCAATCATGAATTCCCTGTAACCAGGTTTCTCTGTCACTGATGGTCTCGCTTCCAGTAGTCCAGCGAGTATATTCCGGAGCAAGAATTAGTGCGTAGCCACCTCCACCACTGCCATTTTCTTGCATTGATGCAGACAAAGCCGACATTTGAGCAACAATTGCTTGCTCCTCCGATGAAAAGTCCTGGCCAGATGCCTGACTTGCATACGAAATCAAGAAAAACAACGTCGATAAAGCTATTTTCATTAATTTCTCCGTGGCATTGATAAAAAGTAACGCCTCAATAACCGGTGCAACTATAATGCTGGAGAAAAGGCACGTAGGTGTG
>JAPUHG010000140.1 GCA_027297845.1 Gammaproteobacteria bacterium
TGGGAAGGCCGTTTGAGCGCAATGGAGCGGACTCTCGAATCTATGGAGGACTGAAATGGACGCCTCGTTCACAAAGACAGGCTCACGATATACGCTTTTATTTGAGCGCCCCCTGCCGCACTCACCGGAAAAGGTCTGGCGGGTTCTGACCGAACGCGAGCTAATGCGGCAATGGTTCCCCTGTGATGTCGAGGGCGACTGGAAGGTGGGTGAGGAGTTGCGATTCACATTCTTACACGGTGAAGGAGAGGGATTATCGGACGACGAGCTTCGCGGGGAAGTTCTGAGCGTCGATCCGCCGCGGCATTTGGAGTTTCGCTGGGGCAATCATTTTTATCAATGTAAGCTGACAGCCGAAGGAGACGGATGCCGACTCGTTTTTTCGGACAGCTTCGAGGACGCCTCGCAAGGGGCGCGCAACGCCGCCGGCTGGGAACTATGCCTCCAGAACCTGGACCTGTTGTTGGAGGGAGCGGCACTCACCAAGTTCGTAATGGAAGTCTGGCGTAAGAGGTTCGAGCATTACGCAAAGAAGTTTGAGACACAAGCCGGACCTCAGCAGGGACTACCAGAGAACTATCCGGAGGCAGCAGCCGAAAGCACGGCTGCCGGAAAAGAGGAATAGAAAAGATCAAATTGACATATCCGTCCCGTCAACACGCCCCGGATCAGGAACTGATTCAGTGCTCCGCCTGAGTCAAAACCGCTACACCGTCAGCGACGATTCGCTGGCGGGATAAGCGCTGCTGATCTCGCGCATCTTCGCCTCGATCCAGTTCTGCACCTGCAGATTAATCTCCTTCGGTGACTTGCCATCGGGCATGACTGCCGGGCCAACACAAAAACGAATCAACCCTGGTGTTTTTCGCAGCCCACGACGCGCCCACAACTCACCGGCATTGTGTGCAACCGGCACAACGGGGCATTGCGCCTCCTTCGCCAGCGCCGCACCGCTGACGCCATACCGCTTGGTTTGACCGCGTCCTACGCGAGTGCCCTCGGGAAATATCGTTATCCAGATGTCCTCGGCGAGCCGCGCCTTGCCCTTTTCAATAACCTGTTTCACAGCAGAGTGGCCGGCGCCGCGATTTATTGCGATGGGTTTCATTGCCGCCAGACCCCAACCAAAAACCGGAATCCACAGCAGTTCACGCTTTACTACCCAGGCTTGTGGAGCAAAAACGACCATTTGTGCATAGGCCTCAAAGACCGTGGTGTGTTTGATCATGATGACGCTGGGGCGGTCCGGAATGTTCTCCAGTCCCTCAAAAACATAGTCCAGGCCACAAATCGCTTTACCCATGAACAGCATGCTTCGCGACCAGGACCTCGCAATCCCGAACCGCACCCGGTAGGGAAGCAGCGCACAAACAAAAATCACCAACGCCACAATGCAAACGGAAACGAAAAAATAGATCTGGAATAACAACGAGCGCAACCAGATCATCATGTCGATCGATGCGGCGATTCCGCAATCAGAAAAGAGGCTGCTGCGCTGAGATCCTCAAAAGTCTCAGGCGAGCTGGCGTGATCCGTGAGAGTTGCCGCCGTACTCTTGCCATTGCCAGTGAGGACCAGCATCGGGCGACCACCTACAGCCCGGGCAGCAATCATATCCCGCTCGGAGTCCCCCACCATCGGCACGCCATTCAGCGCTACACCCAATTCGTGGCCGAGCTGCAGAAAAAGGTCGGTGCGAGGTTTGCGGCAGTGGCAACCATCATCGGGGTGATGTGGGCAAAAAACAATTCTCGCGAGCACGCCACCAGCATCACGAACAACACCTTCCATCTTCTTATGTATTGCCTCGAGCGCGGACAAATCGAGCAGCCACCGTGCAACGCCCGACTGATTCGTGGCAACGGCAACATCGAAACCCGCAACAGAAAGACGCGCTATAGCATCGATACTGCCATCAATTGGACGCCACTCATCCGGTGATTTAATAAACGAATCGGAATCGTGGTTAATCACGCCGTCGCGATCAAGAATGACCAGACCCCGGGACACGGGCTAATCCCGGGCCGGCGTCAGGCGAGAGATATCGGCGACATCGAGAAACAGGGCGCGGAGTTCAGCGAGCAGGGTCAGCCGATTGGCGCGGGTGGCTTCGTCATCCGCCATGACCATTACGCCGTCAAAAAAAGCATCAACCGGGACGCGGAGTTCAGACAGCCTCCGTAGCGCATCAGCGTACGCCCGTTTCGTGATCAAAGGCGCCACGTCTTTCTTTGCCGACTGCAGAGCGTGATACAAAACGCGTTCAGCATCATCAAGAAACAAAGCAGTGTCAACGCTGTCCGCATCGCGGTACTCGACGTTAGCTTTGCGCAGAATATTGGTGGTTCGTTTGATTGCGGCGGCAAGGCTAACGGCCGGCTCCAGGCTCAGGAAGTCTGCGACCGCCATGAGCCGTTCCCGAAAATCAACCAGCGAGGCCGGACGCCGCACCCGCACGGCATCGAACATATCCGCTGTAATGCCATTACCACCATCGTCAAGGCTGGCGACGAAGTATCCGCGTAACCGATCGACGATAAATTCGTACATCAGTTCGCGATTTCCATTTTGATCCTCCGTGCTGACAGGCTGCTGCACGGCGGCTGCCATTACCGCTTCACTAAAATCGATATCAAGATTTTTCTCGACCAGTATGCGCACCATGCCGAGCGCAGCGCGACGCAGCCCGAAAGGATCCCGGTTTCCCGTCGGTCTTTTGCCGAGCAGAAAAACTCCGGCAAGCGTATCCAGCTTATCGGCAACAGCCAGTATCTGTCCGGACACCGAATCCGGTAACTGGTCCCCGGCAAATCGCGGCAAGTATTGCTCCCCGATCGCCTGAGCAACCTCCGCAGGTTCATCGCCCGCCGCCGCGTAATATTGCCCCATCGTTCCCTGCAGTTCGGGAAACTCCCCGACCATCCCTGTCAGAAGATCGCATTTGGCGAGCACCGCAGCACGGGTAACCGGCGCGTTCTCGACCCCGATTTGTTCTGCAAGCAGCGATGCAAGGGCCGCAACCCGCATGCTCTTGTCATACAGCGTGCCAAGACCCTTTTGATACACAACGTTTTTCAGGCCCTCGCAACGATCAGCCAGTGGCGCAAGTTGGTCTGACTTCCAGAAAAATGCAGCATCAGCCAGCCGTGGCCGAATCACGCGTTCGTTTCCGATTCGAATCCTGTCCGGCTCCTTGCTCTCGAGGTTTGCCAGCGTAATAAATACCGGCAACAAATTGCCGTGTTTGTCCTGCACCGGGAAATAACGTTGATGCCCCGTAAGCGTCGCGATGATCACTTCCCTGGGCAGGCGCAGAAACTCTTCATCAAAAGAACCGGTCACTGGCACCGGCCACTCGGTTAGCCCGGTAACTTCGTCGTAAAGTGCGTCGTCACCAATGGGTATACCGCCGGCCTTCTTCGCCGCGCCAGCGACGGCCGCCACGATTCTCTGCCTGCGTAATTCATAATCCGCGATTACGTATCCGGATTTCTCGAGCACGGCGCAATACTCGCTCGGGGACGCCAGCTCAATTTCAGCGGTCGACATGAATCGATGACCGCGGGTTGTGCGTCCGGAGGACACACCAAGCACCGATCCCGGAACGATCTCAGTGCCATGCAAAAGAACCAGCCAGTGAACCGGACGCACGAATTCTGCAACGCCTGCACCCCAGCGCATTCGGCGGGGAATCGGCAACGAATCGAGCGCACCCTGCACAATTGCCGGCAACAGTTCAGATGCCGCCCGGCCAGCTTCAACCGCAGTGTA
>JAPUHG010000141.1 GCA_027297845.1 Gammaproteobacteria bacterium
GCTCTCGCGCTCGCCTCGTCCAACTCGGCATTCGCCTTGCCTTCCAGCTCCGAACGCAACGCCTCCATCCGGGTTACGTTCTCGGCGGTCGCCAGCAGCGCCTTGCCTTGCGGCAACAGGTAATTGCGACCGTAACCTGACTTGACCTTGACTTGATCGCCAATCGCACCGAGATTTTCCACATTTTCCAAAAGAATTACGTCCATCATTTCACCATTAGATTGATAATCCGGTTTGCACCGGTAATTAATTACGCGAGATCAGTTTTGCTCTCAGATCCAGCCAGTTATCCACCAGCCCGGCTGCCAGCACCAAGGGTATCGCCAGCTGCGCTGCAAAAATCATCGCCAGGTAAAGCACCAGTAGCGGCGTCTTACCCAGACCGCTTGCCTTCACCAGCGCATGTGCCACCGCAAGACCCTGAACAAAAAAAACGGCTCCGGCCACCACCAGCAAGTTGCTCGCGCCTGGCCCATCGAGCAGATAACCAGCCAGCAAAGCTGCACTCCCTATCAGCCCGGTCATCCGGCCAAGCCGGTATTGTCGAAACTCCGCAGCAAACTGTTGTTGTCCGGTCAGCAGACCGTGCCAATACCGCCCAAGCGCCAGGCTGATTAGCAGGGTCGCCAGTATCGACACCACCATGATCCCTGGCATCAGCTCCGCAATTTGACGAACCATCTCGGAATCCGCCACCAGGTTTCCCTGGCTAACCAGCGGTTGCAACAAACCTGTCACCAGCGGTTCGAACACGCTGCCTGGATCCGTCACCAACAAGGTCCAGACAACGATGCCTAACAAAGCCATCAGGCTGGCCAATTGCAGCGCCAGGTTGAGCGAGGCAAACCGCCTGACCAGCGCCGCCATTCCGATGATCAGCAACCAGCCGACCAGTGTCGCTGGCGCCGACCAAACCCTTGCTCCGACGATTACCGCCAGCACCGCCAGCAACGCACTGGCCATCACCGCCGACAGGACGGCCTGCCTGGGTGTTTTCTCCAGGCAGCACAGTACCAGTAAGGCGCTCGCCAGGGGCGCGGTCACCGGCGACACCGCCAGAGCGGCGCTTAGCGAAACCACCCGCCAGCGAAACGCCAGCGCCCAGGTCAATAAGTCACTCATTAAACAGCGGGCGCCGGAACGCCCATCGGATGCTCAGTGACGATCGGTATACGGCAACAAAGCCAGGTACCGCGCCCTTTTTACTGCGGTCGCCAACTGTCTCTGATAATGCGATTTCGTACCGGTAATCCGACTGGGTACAATTTTCCCGGTCTCCGTAATGTAAGCCTTCAGCGTGACCAGATCCTTGTAATCGATCTCCTTGACGCCATCGGCCGTGAATTTGCAAAATTTTCTGCGACGATGAAATTTAGCCATGTTTGTTCCTCAATAAATCGGTAGCGGTCAGGCGGTCCCGGTGGGGGCCTCTTCGACGGAATCCTCGGCAGCCTTCGGCTCGTCGGCAGGTGTATCTTCGCTGGCCGTGGCCTCATCTTCCTTGACCGCTTCGGCTTGATCAGCGGATTCAGCAGCGGACTCATCGGCAGCCTTCGGCTCATCGGCGGGGGTATCCTCGCTGACTGCGGGCTCTTCCTTTTTGGCCACTTCGGCTTCTTTGTCGCTCTTTTCCGCTGTTTGTCTCGCCGGTCGACGCTCCGGCTTGGCATTGCTTTCTTCTTCGGCAATGGCCATGAATGAAGGCTCGGAAACGGCTTCTTCGCGATTGATCACCATATGACGCAAAACGGCGTCGCTGAAACGGAAAGCACCCACTAACTCCTTGAGCGTGGATTTTCCACATTCAATGTTGAGCATCAGGTAATGCGCTTTGTGGATTTTATTGATCGGGTAGGCTAACTGCCGTCTGCCCCAGTCTTCCTGCCGGTGAATCGCACCGCCACTGGTTTCGATCATTGAACGGTACCGTTCCAGCATAGCTGGCACCTGCTCACTCTGGTCAGGGTGGACCAGAAACACGATTTCATAGTGTCTCATGAACTCTCCTTACGGATTGAACAGCCCCCTGGCTTTCCAGTAGGGCAAGGAGTCGGCATCTAAAAAGACGCCCTGTTGTATCTGCGTCAATCGCAGGGAGCGGAATGCTATACAAGTTACCGATTTTGAGCAAGTTTTTTGCGGGTCAGACCGTACGCTGTCGCAAAGCTTCGTAAAGACAGATACCAGCCGCTACCGAGACATTCAGGCTGTCTATGGCGCCGTGCATCGGCAACGCCGCCAAGGTCTGGCAATGATCTCTGGTCAGCCTCCTCAGCCCTTTGCCTTCGCCACCTAGCACCAACGCCAGCGGACCGGTCAGCACAGCGTCGTACAGGCTCCGCTCTGTTTCACCGGCGAGACCGACGATCTGGACGCCCTGCTCCGCCAGCCAACGCAACATGCGGGCGAGGTTGGTGACCTGGACCAGTGGAATCGTCTCGGCCGCGCCGCTGGCCACCTTGCGCGTCGCCGGACTCAGCCCTGCAGACCTGCGGCGTGGGGTAACAACAGCGGAAACGCCGGCGCCATCTGCAGACCGCAGACAAGCTCCCAGATTATGCGGGTCCTGAATTTCGTCCAGAACCAGCAGAAATATCTTGCTTCCTTCTGCCAGCACCAGATCTTTCAGGAATGCCTCGTTTTGTACCGTCTGCGGGCTTACCCAGGCCAGCAGCCCCTGGTGTTTCGCCCGCCCGCTGATCTGATCGAGTTGCGCCTGGCTCGCTCGCTCAACGGTTACCCCCAGCGACTCGGCCTGCCGCCTTATTTCGCTTGCGCGATGATCCTTGCGCTCGCAAGCCAATAACTTTTCGATATTGTCCGCTCGGGTCCTGAGCAGGGTTTCGATCGCGTGAAACCCGTAAACAAAATTCTTGCTCATTGCTTCCGCTTTCTCTTTTGCGCCCGTGATTTTCCCGCTGGCGGATCGCCCGCCAGTTCGAAATCGATTTTTCTTTGCTCCATATCGACTCGAATTACGCGCACCTGCAAAATATCTGACAAGCGGAATACCATGCGCTTTTTTTCACCGATCAGGGTGTGGTGAGTTGGGTCATGCTCATAATAATCCACCGGCAACGCACTGACGTGTACCAGGCCCTCAATCTGTTTTTCGGGAATTTGCACGAAAAGACCGAAATTGGTCACCCCCGATATTACCGCCGTAAACACCTGGCCAATTTTATCCCGCATGTACTCGCACTTCAGGTAATCCATGGCCTGGCGCGTCGCGTCGTCCGCGCGTTGCTCTGCATCCGAGCACTGCTGCCCCAGACCGATCATTTGTTTTTTCGTGTAGGCAAATCCTCCCGCTTTACCGTCAGCCAGGATATGTTTGATCGCGCGGTGTACCAGCAGATCAGGGTACCGACGTATCGGCGATGTGAAATGCGCATACTCCGCCAGCGCCAGGCCAAAATGGCCGGCGTTGTCAGGTTCATAAACCGCCTTGGACAAAGAGCGCAGCAAAACCGTCTCGATCAGGGCCGAATCATCACGCGACATGACTTTCTCCAGCAAACGGCTGTAGTCCATTGGCTTTGGCTTTTTCCCGCCACCCAGTGACAATCCCTCCGCCGCCAGAAACAATCGTAGAGCGGTCATTTTCGCCTGCTCGGGACCAGCATGGGAACGATAAAGAAAGGGTAGTTTATGCCGATGAATAAAGCGGGCCGCCTCAATATTCGCGGCAATCATGCACTCTTCGATAATTCGATGCGCGTCGTTTCGTGGATAGGCGACCAGGTCACTCAGCCTCCCGTCCTTCGAGAAAACCGCTTTTACTTCAGGTATATCGAATTCCAGCGCGCCGCGCCGATGGCGTGCACGGGCCATTGCCCGATACGCATCGTGCAATGCAGAAAGAGGCTTTAACAGACGCTGGTGCTTTTTTCGACTCGCAGCATCCCTGCGAATCAGGATATCGGCTACCTGGCTGTAGGTCAGCCGCGCTGTGGATCGCATCACCGCTTCAAAAAATTCCGAGGAAAGGACCTTGCCCTGGTTCGACAGCTTCATCTCGCAAACCAGGCAAAGGCGATCAACCTTGGGTTTAAGGCTGCACAATCCATTGGAGAGGACTTCCGGCAACATCGGAATAACCTCACGCGGAAAATAGACCGATGTCCCGCGGCGTTGCGCTTCATTGTCCAGCGCGCTGCCCAGTTTGACGTAATGCGCCACATCGGCAATCGCAACCAGGATCGTCCAGCCATCCTGATTTGCCTCACAATACACGGCGTCATCAAAATCCCTGGCATCGGCTCCGTCTATCGTAAGCAATGACGTGTCGCGCAGATCATATCGGTCGTATTTCGCGTTTTCGGGCACTCGTGGTCCAAAACGTGCGAGCTCCCCTTCCACTTCTTTAGGCCAGGTATTCGTCAATCCATGGGCGCTGATGGCGATCAGCGTTTCCATGCCGGGTTGGTCAACGTTGCCGAGGATTTGCTGCACCTGGCCAACCGCCGGGCTGTGTTTTGTTGGTTGTTGAGTAATCCTGACAATGACGACCTGACCGGGACGGGCGCCTCGCCGGTATCTCGGTGCTATCGAAACGTACTGGCTGTAACGGTTATTGTCGGGAACGACAAAGCCTTTGCCTCGTTCGAGGTTGAAGCTGCCGACCAATTCTGTTGTTTTACGCTCCAGCACATCGACGATGACGCCATCGGGCCGTCCTCGCCTGTCTTCGCCCCGCACCCTGACCGCAACCCGATCTCCGTGCATGACCTGACGCATCTCCCGGGCCGAAAGAAAAATATCCTGTGTATCCTCACGATCCGGAATCAAAAATCCGAACCCATCCCGGTGCCCCTGGACGATTCCGGTCGTTACCGGCAAATGACCGGTCAGGCAATATAATCCTTTGCGGTTCTTGATGACCTGACCATCCCTGGCCATCGCATCCATACGTTTGGTCAGCGCCGTCCGGGCTCGCTGCCCTTTCAGACCCAACAATGTGTTCAGCTCTACCTGGCTCAGCGGTCTGCCGGCCTGTTCGAGGGTTTGATTGATAAAGGACCGGCTCGGTATGGGAAAGCGATAACGATTTGCTTCGCGTGTCGCTTCCGGATCGTGGTCTCGCCATTGTTTCTTCTTGGCCATTAATGCTCCCTGCTCGCCAGTAGCCTGACAAGCTACCGGCAGATTGACAAGTATTTATCGGGTGCATTAAAGTTCGCGCCTCATTTCGTGGCGCATCGCGCCATCCCTGCCTGCCCAGGTGGCGGAATTGGTAGACGCGCGGCGTTCAGGTCGCCGTGTCCTTACGGATGTGCGAGTTCGAGTCTCGCCCTGGGCACCATTCTTTCTTTTTGCTTCTTTTTCTTTGGAATTCCAAAGAAAAAGCTGTAGACCTACCCGCCCGCGAAGCGGGCACCACCTTGTTACCACCATCCCCAACAACACTACCCAAACTGCAGCAAACCGTGCATAAATCAGTCGGAGATGGTGGCTTGACCTGCCCTCTCCCTTAGCTCAACAGAAAAAGAAGAGGACACATCTGTCCGCGCAGCGGACTCCGACTTATAACCACCATTTCCGCCAACGCTCACCAAACGCCAGC
>JAPUHG010000142.1 GCA_027297845.1 Gammaproteobacteria bacterium
GCTTCCTCGAAGCGTTCGAACGGCTCGTGGTGAAACTCACCACGCAGATAGTTGTAGCCCACCGTTGCACCCATGGCATAAGCGGCGATGGCCATTCCTTCGATCACGGCGTGGGGATTGAACCGCAGTATATCGCGGTCATGGCAGGTGCCGGGTTCGGATTCGTCCGAGTTGCACAAAATATATTTTTGCACCGGCGCTGAGCGCGGCATGAAACTCCACTTGAGCCCGGTAGGAAATCCGGCACCTCCCCTGCCGCGCAGCGCCGAGGCCTTGACGGTATCAATAATGACTTCGGGTGGTGTTTTTTTCTGCAGGATTTTCCGCCATGCCTGGTAACCGTCCAGCGCCAGATAGGTGTCCATCGACCAGGGTTGGTCGGCATCCAGTGTGGTGAAAACGACGTTGTGGTCAGCCATGCCCGATACGCTCCTCGTCACTCCAGGGCGTCCAGGATGGCGTCCATTTTTTGGATATCCAGGTTCTCAAAGTAATGGCCGTCAACGATCATCATCGGTGCACCACAGCAACCGGCCAGGCATTCTTCTTCCCTGATCAGTGAAATGCGCTTGTCTTGCGTGGTCCCTCCCTGTGCCACGCCCAATTTCTTTTCTGCGTGAGCCAGCAGGCCTTGTGCACCTCTGAGCCAGCATGAAATATTGGTACAGATGTTGACCTTGTGGCGCCCTACGGGCTTGTTTTCGAACATAGTATAAAACGAGACGACTTCGTGTGCCCAGACCGGGGGCAGGTCAAGGTATGAGGCGACGGCTGCGGTCAGTTCAGGGGTAATCCAGCCCCCGTTCTGTACCTGCGCGGCCATCAGCGACTGGATCAGGGCTGATCGCTTCTTGTCTTGCGGGAATTTCGTTAGCCAGTGATCGATGGTTGCAAGGGTTTTTTCGGTCAGCTTGCCACTGCCGTTAATGTTGTGAGCCATCAGCGATCCACCTCGCCAAATACCAGGTCCAGAGTACAGATTATCGCAACGACATCTGCCAGCATATGACCCTGGGTCATTTCATCCATGCCCGCCAGGTGGGGAAATCCCGGCGCACGGAAATGCAGCCGGAAGGGTTTGTTCGCACCATCGGACACCAGGTAACAGCCGAATTCACCCTTGGGCGCCTCGACCGCCGCATAGGTCTCCCCAGCGGGTACGCAATAGCCTTCGGTAAACAGTTTGAAATGATGAATCAGGGCTTCCATGTCATCCTTCATCTCCTCACGGGTCGGCGGGGCTATCTTAAAGTTCTTGAGCATGACGTGCCCCGGATTTTTACGCAGCCAATCCACGCATTGGAGAATAATCCTGGCCGACTGCCTCATCTCCTCCACCCTCAGCAGGTAGCGGTCGTAACAGTCTCCATTGACACCGACCGGGATATCAAAATCTACCTGATCGTACATGGCGTAGGGCTGTTTTTTACGCAGATCCCATTCAATTCCGGAACCGCGCAGCATCACACCGGAAAAGCCCATCTGCACCGCCCTTTCCGGTGAAACGATGCCGATATTGACCGTACGCTGTTTCCAGATACGGTTGTCTGTCAGCAAGGTCTCGTATATGTCGATTTTGCTGGATACATCTTTGGCAAAAGCCTCGATGAAATCCAGCAAGGAGCCCTCACGCCATTCATTGCGACGCTTCAAATCCTTGCCCTTGGTCCACGGTGTTTCCTTGTACTTGGGCATGCTTTCGGGCAAATCACGGTAAACGCCACCCGGACGGTAATAATTTGCATGCATGCGCGCACCGGAAACTGCCTCGTACATATCCATGATCATTTCCCGCTCGCGGAAGGCGTAAATGAACATGGACATGGCGCCCAGATCCAGACCGCATGAGGCGATCCACAGCAGGTGATTGGAGAAACGGGTGAGTTCGTCAAACATCGTGCGAATCCACTGCGCCCGCGGTGGCAGCTCAATTCCCAGCAGTTGTTCAATGGCGCGCACATAAGCGTGTTCATTACACATCATCGACATGTAATCGAGCCGATCGAGGTAGCCAACAGTCTGGTTGTACGGTTTGCTTTCCGCCAGTTTTTCAGTGGCGCGGTGCAGCAGGCCTATATGAGGATCGGCCCGGACAATCGTTTCCCCGTCCATTTCCAGAATCAAGCGCAACACACCATGGGCCGCCGGGTGCTGAGGGCCGAAATTCATCGTGTAGTTGCGGATTTCAGCCATCTCAGTTTGTTTCTGGGCTGCCTGTGTGCTCTGGGGAAGCGAGCTCATTAGCCGCAAGTTCCTCAGCCCTTTCATCGGCCGCAAGGTCCACGTCATCTGTTTTGTACCGCGAATCCGAGCGAATTACCCGGGGAACCAGTACCCGGGACTCAATCTCGACCGGTTCGTAAACGACGCGCTTTTTCCGGCTGTCGTAGCGCACAGCCACGTTGCCGATCAAGGGGAAATCCTTGCGGAATGGATGTCCGGTAAAACCGTAATCGGTCAGGATCCTCCGCAGGTCGGGATGTCCCTCGAAAACGATACCGAACAGGTCGAAAGCTTCCCTTTCATACCAGTTTACTGAATTCCAGATTTCCACCAGCGAAGGCACAATCGGCATGCCCTCGTCGGGGGCGAAACATTGAATTCTGAGACGCTTGTTGTGCTTGAATGAAAGCAGGTGAGCGACGATACCAAACCGTTGTTCGACCTGATCCGCTTCGGGACGGTCAGCCCAGTCAAACCGGCCGGGGCCCAGGTTGCCGACTACACCCCTGCTGTAACCCTCGGAACTGGCTTGCTCAGTCTCCCATTCGGACTGACCGTAACCCAGGTAATCGACACCGCATAGATCGGTTAACTGCTCGTAACTGAAGTCTTCTTCGTCTCGCAGAGCCCGACAGACTTTCAGCCAGTGCTCCACATCGATATCCAGCGACATGATGCCGGACTGAGTCGCTCCAATCGTGACGGAGTCACCGAAACGACTGATAAAAAGTTCCGAAACTGTTTTTGGCGTGTCAGTCAAGCGATTACCTGGCGATGGTGGTTTCGCGACGAATTTTCGCTTGCAGTTGGAGAATGCCGTAAATCAGTGCTTCCGCTGTCGGAGGACAGCCCGGCACGTACACATCAACCGGAACTATCCGGTCACAACCACGCGTAACGGAATAGGCATAGTGATAATAACCACCTCCATTGGCACAGGATCCCATTGAAATTACCCACTTGGGGTTGGGCATCTGGTCGTATACTTTGCGCAGGGCCGGCGCCATCTTGTTGGTCAGCGTACCGGCCACGATCATCACGTCGGATTGG
>JAPUHG010000143.1 GCA_027297845.1 Gammaproteobacteria bacterium
GTGCAGAACTGGTACCCGGGCGACGAGGAAGGTCGCGGCGGTATTTTTAACTTTGTCACCAAGCGCGGCGACTGCCGCGGTAACAACTCGCGCATCTCCTGGACCCAGGTGGAAACCGGTTCGGCGATTACCTGGAAATACCCCAGTTGCATCCTGCGCGGCGATAATTCGGTCGGCGAGTTTTATTCCGTAGCGGTAACCAACAACTTTCAACAGGCCGATACCGGGACCAAGATGATCCACATCGGCAAGAACACCAGGAGCACAATTATCTCCAAGGGCATATCGGCGGGTCGCGCAAGTACCGCCTATCGCGGTCTGGTCAAGGTGCTGCCAGGAGCGACCGGCGCGCGCAATTTCACCCAATGCGACTCGCTGCTGATGGGTGACCGGTGTGCCGCGCATACCTTTCCCTACATCGAAGTCAAGGAGCCTGACGCCCAGGTCGAGCACGAGGCCACCACGTCGAAAATCGGTGAGGACCAGCTTTTTTACTGCCGCCAGCGCGGTATCGAGGAAGAGGATGCCGTCAACATGATCGTCAATGGGTTTTGCAAGGAAGTGTTTAAGGAATTGCCGATGGAATTCGCGGTCGAGGCTCAGAATTTGCTCGCCGTTAGTCTCGAAGGCGCCGTCGGTTAAAAAATCGGAAAAATATAAATGAGTGAAAACAACATCTTACTGAATATTGATAAACTTAGCGTAAGCATTGGCGATAAACCCATCCTGCGTGATCTGTCGCTGCAGGTTGCGGCCGGTGAGGTACACGCGATCATGGGTCCGAACGGCTCCGGCAAGAGCACGCTGGCGCAGGTACTCGCCGGTCGTGAAGGTTATGAAGTTAGCGGCGGGGTCAGTTATCTCGGTGCAGACCTGCTCGATCTCAGCCCGGAGGAAAGAGCATGGCGCGGCCTGTTCCTCGCTTTCCAGTACCCGGTCGAAATTCCCGGGGTCAACAATACCTATCTGCTCAAGGCAGCATTGAACGCGCAACGCAAATATCGTGGCGAAGCTCCGCTCGACGCGTTCGAGTTTCTGACCGTGATCAAGGAAAAAATGAAGCTGATGCAGATGGACGAATCGTTCCTGAGCCGCAGCGTCAACGCCGGTTTTTCCGGTGGCGAAAAGAAACGCAACGAAATCCTGCAGATGGTCGTGCTCGAACCGCGTCTCGCCGTACTCGATGAAACCGACTCGGGTCTGGATATCGACGCAATGAAAGTCGTCGCCAACGGGGTCAATACGATGCGCGACCCTGAACGCGGCATCGTCCTGGTGACTCATTACCAGCGGCTGCTCGATTACATCAAGCCGGACAAAGTCCATGTGCTTGCCGATGGTCAGATCGTGCGCAGTGGCGGACCGGAGCTGGCCCTGAAACTCGAAGAAAAAGGTTATGACTGGACACGTCAGGAGGCCATCAGCGCATGAGCGCGATGCTCGAAAGTCTGCAGGACAATTTCTCTCGGCAAGCTGAGGCTCCGGGGGGCGAACCCGTGCACCAGGTTCGCGCGCAGGCAATGAAGAAATTTCTGGACAACGGCCTGCCCGGCCCGCGCGATGAGTACTGGAAATACACGCGGCTGAGAGCTTTCGAGAAAAAAGATTTCGGGTTGCCCCGAGAAAAAACGATCAGCGAGGACAACATCGGCATCCAAAACCTGGATGCGATTCGTGTCGTTTTTGTAGACGGGATCTACTCGCCGGTACTGTCCGATGAAACCGCACTGGCCGAAAATGGCGTTCGTCTGCTTGCTGACGCACTGCGTGATGATCCCGGCTTAGCCGAGGGCTTGCTGCCACAGTCCGACGAGGCGACACACCGTTTCGCAACGCTGAATCGAGCTTTTCAGGCGCAGGGGGTTGTCCTCGAACTGAAAGCCGGACAGGAACTCTCGCGCCCGTTATATTTATTGTTTCACTCGCCGCAAACCAGCCAGGGCACGGTCAGCCACCCACGCGTTCTGATCAAAGCCGGCAGCAACAGCAAAGCCACACTGATCGAACATTACGACGGTGAGGCGGACACGGCCGGGTTTTGTAACGCCCTGACCGAGATCGACCTGGCCAGTGGCGCTCAATTCACCCACTACCGCATTCAGACCGAAAGCGATGCCGCTCTTCACCTGGGGTCGTTTTTTGCACGCCAGGCGGAAAATTCGCGGTTGGTCAGCCACAATCTTAGCCTCGGCGGCAAGCTGGCCCGCATCAACATGCAGATTGAGTTGCTGGGCAGAGGAGCGGAGCTGGTGCTCAACGGGCTGTACCTGGCCGGCGGCAGGCAACACATCGACAACCACACCCTGGTTAATCACCGCACGCCCGGTGCCGTCAGCTTCCAGGATTACCGCGGGATAATCGATGGCAAGGCGCGGGCCGTTTTTTGCGGCAAGGCGGTGGTTCACGTCGACGCGCAACAGACCGAGGCGAGACAGAGCAACCGCAACCTGCTGCTCAGCGAGGGCGCCGAGATCGACACCCAACCCGTGCTGGAGATTTACGCCGACGATGTGCAATGCAGCCACGGTGCGACCGTCGGGCGACTCGATAACGATGCCTTGTTCTATCTGAGGACGCGTGGAGTCTCTGAAGAAGAAGCGTTGCGTCTTTTGACGTTCGCTTTTGCCGAAGACGTGGTTCTTCGGCTGGAAAACCAAACGGTGCGCGACGCGATTACCAGGCACCTGATCGGTCGCTTGCCCGATCTTGAAGACGCCGAAGAACTGGTGGCCATATGAATAAGCCGCAAACATCCAGCCGGCAAGATGTGTTTGATTTCGCTACGCTCCGCGCCGATTTCCCGATACTCGATCAACAGGTTAATGGCTGTCCGCTCGCTTATCTCGACAGTGCCGCATCCGCCCAGCAACCGCGCCAGGTTTTCGATGCGGTCAGCGACTATTTCCGCCACGATCACGCCAATGTACATCGCGGCGTGCACACCCTGAGCCAGCGCGCGACCGAGGCCTATGAAGGCGCAAGGGAATCGCTCGGTCGGTTCATCAATGCGGCGAGCAGCAAAGAAATCGTTTTTACCCGTGGCACGTCCGAGGCCATCAACCTGTTGGCGCAGGCCTTCGCCCGCCCATCGCT
>JAPUHG010000144.1 GCA_027297845.1 Gammaproteobacteria bacterium
CGATCAAATCGAATAACTTCAATCTACAATGGCTCTACAGACCTTATATGCAATAATGTTGAGCCAAGGACGATTATATTATTTAATACCCTCAACGATACCCTCATTTATCTCGGCTGTAAACAGACCCTCTAGGACGGCTATGGAGCAATAAAAGCCTATTAAATAAGGCTTTCCAGTCAATAACTGGACTTCCTTGAACCCCTTGAAACATAGAAAATGATAATGGCGCATAACCACCCATCGGGCGTGGCTGAACCGAGCCAGGCCGACCACCTGATTACCAGGCGATTGAGGGATGCGCTAGCCTTGGTGGACATTCGCGTCCTCGATCACCTGGTTGTCGGTGACGGGACCTGTTTTTCCTTCGCCGAACAGGGCTTTCTATAGGAGCCTGTCGGGCCTGGGATTGTTCTGCTGCGGCAGCTGGAAATCAGTCCATTTTCCCGATCCTTTTCGTCAAATTGAACCACTATTCGCCTAAAACGATCGAAAAAATGGCCGCGATCTCCCACTGCCTCGCGACGAACACCCAGGCCCGACAGGCTCCCAGCCGATTTTCTTGCGTGTAGCCCGCCATGCTGGTATAAAGTCCCGCTTTTCGCCAACCCGGCGTGGCCGGGTGGGTGTTCATCAAAACAAAGGATTCGAGACCATGTCCAGAGTATGTCAGGTCACTGGCAAACGACCGGTCGCCGGGAACAATGTTTCCCATGCCAAGAACCACACCAAACGACGGTTTTTGCCCAATTTACACAAGCATCGTTTCTGGCTGGAGAGCGAGAAACGTTTTGTCCGCCTGAAAGTGTCGGCCAAGGGCATGCGTATCATCGACAAATTCGGTATCGAAAAGGTCGTTGGCGATCTGCGTGCGCGTGGCGAAAAGGTCTGACGCTGATACAGCTTGTTGCTGTCGGCACTGGATGAGGAATAAATTATGAGAGACAAAATCAGATTGGTATCATCCGCCGGAACCGGGCATTTCTATACCACAACGAAGAACAAGCGCCTGCATCCGGAAAAGGTCGAGATCAAGAAATACGATCCGACGATTCGCAAGCATGTGATCTATAAGGAAGCCAAGATCAAGTAAATATGCGGACTGATCCGTCTATTTCAAAAAAAACCCGCCATCAGGCGGGTTTTTTGTATTCGGTTCTTAAAGGAAATTTACCGTCAGACAGCCATTGCCGGTTGCAGGCGATAGCTTTTCAGTGCTTCGGCATATTCCTGCAACACGCGAATACCACTGGCTTCCGCCTCCGCGATCCATTCCTGGAACTGGGTGAGTAATTTTTCATTGCTGACATCGGTCGCGCCGGTCCAGAGATCACGCAGCCGTTCACGAAACTCGACGACAGTTTTTAGCGCTTGGTTGTTATCCAGGATTTCGCGCAAACGTGCGCTGGCCTTTTCATCCAGCAGGGCCGGTCGCCGGACCAGTAGTGTGCGTGCCCGATGTAACAAGCTATCGTCTTTTTCGGCGCCACGCAGTTCCTTGCGGAACACCGGCAAGGTCACGGTCTTTGTGTAATTGCGCAGCACATGCATACGGTTGATGATGATAGCGCGCAGCGCATCCAGGTCAGCCACCGGTTCGTCCGCGAACGACAGGGCCGGCACTACGCGGCGAACCTTGGCCAGGCCAAGGAATTTCATGATGCTGATGAACCCCCAGCCGATATCGAATTCCCAGGGGCGGACCGAAAATTTAGCCGAACTGGGGAAAGCGTGGTGGTTGTTGTGCAGCTCCTCGCCACCGATGATGATGGCGAGCGGCGTGATGTTGGTCGATGCGTCATCGCACTCGAAATTGCGATAACCATAGTAATGGCCAATTCCATTGATCACGCCGGCGGCGAACAGCGGCATGGAGATCATCTGGAACGCAATAATGATAATTCCAGGCACGCCAAACAACAGCAGATCCAGTAGCACCATGATGATGATCCCGCCATAGGGCGCGCGCTCATAAACATTGCGCTCGATCCAGTCGTCTGGGCAACCGCGACCGTATTTCTCGAGCGTCTCCGGGTTGCTGGCCTGGACTTTATAAAGCTCGGCGCCTTCCAAAAGGACTTTTTTCAGGCCAACCATCTGCGGGCTGTGTGGGTCTTCGTCGGTCTCGACGCGTGCATGATGTTTGCGATGTACGGCAACCCACTGGCGGGTCAGCATGCCGGAGGTCATCCAGATCCACAGACGGAAAAACTGGCGTAACCACGGATGCAGATCCAGTGCACGATGCGTCGCGTCCCGGTGCAGATAGACCGTCACCGCGAAAATCGATATCTGAAACATGATTAATGTGGCTATCACGTAACCCCAAAAACCGAGATTGAGAATGCCGTATAGATAATCCATCAAATCGTTTTCCTGTTGACGCAAACGCGCGCACTATAGCTTATGACACATGCCCGTTAAAGGAATCACGTCATATATTGCGGGGCAGCATTGAAATTACAAGTTGGGGGCCGCCAAACAATTGAATTGAAAGGACTTTTATGCCCGAGTTACCCGAGGTAGAAACCGCCCGCCGGGGGATAGAGCCGCACCTGCGGGGGCAGCGCGTCGTCCGTGTCGACCTGCGCCAGACCCGCCTCCGCTTCCCGGTAACCCGCGGGCTGGCAAAATCGCTGACCGGCGCCAGGATTTCCAGGGTCGAGCGCCGCGCCAAGTATCTGCTGGTCAGGACCAACCGCGGAACCTTGCTGATCCACCTGGGTATGTCTGGCAGTCTGCGTATCCTGAGCGGAGCCGAGGCCGCCGGCCGTCACGATCATTGCGATATCTGGCTGGAAAGCGGCCGTGGGCTGCGCTTCACCGACCCGCGCCGTTTCGGCAGCCTGCTGTGGACCACCAAGGACCCGTTGCAGCACCGCCTGATCAAACACCTCGGTCCGGAGCCGCTGGAAAAGGGGTTCAGCGGAGCGTATCTCTACGCGCTCTCGCGGCGACGAAAAACACCAATCAAACCACTGATCATGGATGCGCGGGTGGTGGTAGGTATCGGCAATATCTACGCCAGTGAGGCGCTTTTCGCCGCTGGCATCCGGCCGACCCGGCAGTCCGGCCGCATCAGTCTTGAGCGCATGGAATTGCTGGTCAGCAAAATCAGGGAGGTACTGCGCAGGGCGATAAAGGCTGGTGGCACAACGATCCGTGACTTCACCGGCAGCGAGGGAACCCCGGGGTATTTTGCACAGGAATTACTGGTCTATGACCGTGCGGGACAACCTTGTCCAAAGTGCTCCGCACCGGTTCGCAGAAAAGTCCTGGGCCAAAGAGCCTCTTATTACTGTGTGGCTTGTCAGCAATAAGCTGCGTCCGCCAAAACTAGGACTCTGCTGTCAAGCGTTTGTATTTTTCCAGCAGTTGTTCGTTGCTTTCCTTGTTGTCCGGATCAAGCGGGATGCAATCCACCGGACACACTTCGACACACTGGGGTTCGTCAAAATGCCCGACACATTCCGTGCAGCGGGTCGGATCGATGTGATAAATCTCCGGGCCCATGTATATCGCTTCGTTTGGGCACTCCGGCTCGCAGACATCACAATTGATGCACTCGTGGGTAATTTTCAGCGACATATGCGCTACTCTGCCGCGCTCTTTTCCGACAGCGCCTGGCTGACTGCTGCCGGGACAAACTCGGAGACGTCTCCGCCGAGCAGGGCTATTTCCCGGACCAGGCTGGAAGATACGAAAGTAAACTGCTCGGTCGGCGTCAGATAAACCGTTTCGATATCCTCGGCCAGCCTGCGGTTCATGCTGGCAAGCTGAAACTCAAATTCAAAATCGGAGACAGCACGCAATCCGCGAATAATCACGCCCAGCTTGTGTTGGCTTGCGAAATCGACAGTCAACCCGTGGTAGGCAGTTACCTCAACGTTGGCAAGATCGGCCAGCGCCTCGCTGGTCAACGCGACTCTCTGCTCGATATCGAACAAGGTATTTTTGCCGGGACTTACCGCTACGGCCACGACGATTCGCTCATAAAGTTTTGCGGCCCGCCGCACGAGGTCACAGTGGCCATTGGTGATGGGATCGAAGGTCCCCGGATACATTGCGTTCATTAGCTGCCTTCAGTCTGCCATGTGTTGTCGCCTGAACAAATAATAACCGACCTGACCGGCTTTGCTCTCCCGCCATAGTACCCAGCCGGGAGGGAAATCGGGTAGCGATTCCCGAGCCGGGTTTTCGACGTAGATAAAAGCATCATTTCCGAGCCAGCCATTAGCCTCGAGTGCCCGCAGCGCCGGCTCCAGCAGCTTGCCCTGATAGGGTGGGTCCAGAAAAACGATATCGAATTTCCGCGGCTGCTTTTGTAGATAATCCATCGCGTCGGCGCAGACCACTTCCGCGTCAACCGCAAGCTCATCCAGCTGTTTTCCGAGATGGGAAGCCACCCGCCGGTTTTTCTCCACAAAAACCACGCTGCTGGCGCCACGCGACAAGGCCTCTATGCCAAGCGCTCCGCTGCCGGCGAACAGATCCAGGCAAGCAGCATTAGCGATCGGCTTTACGAGCCAGTTAAACAGCGTTTCACGCACCCGATCGGGGGTCGGCCGCAGGCCCTCTGCATCGGTGATGATTATTTTTTTACCCCGCCAGCGACCGCCGATAATGCGATATTTTCCTGCTGGTTTTGAGTTGCTATGCTGCATTGCAATATCATTCTCTGGCGCTTAGCCGTAAACATCGACAATAACCGGGTTCAGCCCTTACTGCTTCTTGCGTTTTGCAAGAAAACAAGCGTAATCTTAGCAGTATAAAATAAGCCCTCCAGGGTCAATCAAAACAATAGCTGTTCGTCAGGAGCCAAGGCATGAATCCACGAATTCCTGCGGTACTTTTCGCCGCCAGTCTTTTTTTGGCAGGATGTTTTTCAGATGGGGAAGATCAGCAAATAAACGGCAGCATGGCGCCTGCCCCACCGCCGGGCGGGACGCCTCCGCCTCCAGGCCGAACGGAGTTCAGGGCGATTTACGTGCTGGCCTCGGGCGCATTGCCCTACCCGAACTCGCTGTTTTTCAACGGCAGCACCGATGGCACAGCCAACCTGCCGTTGCTCGCCACATCGCCATTGAACGACGTCATTAACACGCTGGACGGTTTTTCGACGATCGAGTATTTCAACCAGAATTTCAGCGCAGCAATTGATCCCGCGACGATCATTGGCGGCGTTACCGTCAATGTAATTGAGGTGATCGAGGACCTGGCCACTACGGCAACCGTTGGCGTGGTCGGGGTCCTGATACCCGGCGTGGACTACAGTGTCGGCCTGGCTCCGGATATCGATGCGGGCGGGACCACCCTGCAGGTCAAACCATTGACGCCGCTCAACCAGTCAAGCTCTTACCTGGTGTTGATGAGCAATGGCATTGCCACCCCCTCTGGCACCGCGGCGATAGCGGACACCGATTATGCCGGACTGCGTGACGCGGCTCTCGCGGGTATTACCTTGCCCGACCCGACCCAGGATGGATTGAAGCAATTGATCGGCGCGCACCTTGCGATCGCCGGTGCGATCGGCATGAATCCGGCGGCGATAATTTCGAGCGCCAATTTCCGCACCCAGTCGATCGGCGTGGTGATGGGCGCAACGGCGTCCCAGACCGTTGCCCAGGGCGCAGCGGTCGGGCCGTTCCCCGGTGCGCCGGTGGGCTGCCCGTTCGCGATCCTGAATACACTGTGCGTACTGCCGGCCAGCGCAATGCCAAGCGGCAATGCCGATATCTATGTTGGCCAGCTGGTTGTCGATTACTACATGGACACGCCGGCAATTCTTCCGCCAGTCCCTCCGGCAACCACCGGCCTTCCGGACACCCATGACGTTGCCGTCATCGAATCGTTCTGGACGGGTGCGCCTTTCACCCTGGATCCAACAGCAACACCGACCAATTTTGTTACCCGCTTCAATCCATTCCCGGTCGCCAAAGCTACGCTGGGCGTACCGTTGCTGATGACGGTCCCCAACGCGGCGTCAGCGTGGGTGCAAGCGTTCGGTGGGCCGCCTGCAGGAGGCTGGCCGGTGGTCATCTTCGGGCATGGCATCACCCGTAACCGCACCGATATGCTGGCGCTCGCCGAACCATTCGCCGATGCCGGTTTCGTCGTTGTCGCCATCGATCACCCGTTGCACGGGCTGACCGAGTCGAACCCGATGGTCGATCCGACGGCGATATTCTTCCAGGCAGGCAGCGAGCGTACTTTTGACCTCGATGTCATCGACAACACAACTTTCGCTCCCGTCGATGGCGGAGATGGGATAGTTGATCCATCGGGCTTCCATGCGTTCCTCAACCTGGGCAACCCGCTGACCGTCCGTGATGCCTGGCGCCAGGGTGCCGCTGACCAGATCGCGCTGGCGCGCACGATTGGCCTCATCGATGTCGATGGCAATGGCAGTTCCAATGATGCGGCGGACCTCGATGGCAATCGTATTCATTATGTCGGCCAGTCGCTGGGCAGCATCATCGGTATCAATACCTTGACCCACAGTACCGAATTCACGTCGGCGACCCTCGGCGTACCCGGTGGTTTTATTTTACAACTGGCTCTCGATTCACCGAGTTTTGGCCCACTGATTACCAGCATATTCGCGAGTCAGGGCCTGACTGCGGGGACATCGCTGTTCAATAACACGATTCGCGACATCCAGACCGCTGCCGATGCGGCCGATCCGTGGAACTTCGCGGCGGGCGCGCTCGGCCAGCCGGTTCACATGATCGAGGTTCTTGGCGACACAACCATCCCCAACAGCGCTACCGAGCGCCTGATCGATGTGATGGGGCTTCCTGGCATATCCACACCGGGGCCGAACTTTGTCTCACAAGGGGTAGTTCGTTTCACCGAGGGCAGCCATGGTTCGCAGCTCGATCCAACGGCCAGCCTCGCCGCGACCATCGAAATGATGACCGAGACCGTGGTCTTCCACGCCGGTAACCTGGCGGCGATGATCCCGGGCGATGGTAGTGTCATCCTGATCAGCGATCCGTCGGTGGTTTCGACGCAGCCATAG
>JAPUHG010000145.1 GCA_027297845.1 Gammaproteobacteria bacterium
CAGCCAGCCAGCAGTGTGATAAATCAGATTGCCATGGCCCATAACCGCGCCCCACAGCGCCATCTGGGTTTCGGAAGTGGCTTGCGCGTCAACCGCGTTCGAGGCATTACAGGCACTGCTGCGATACGGCAGCTTGTAGCGACGCGCGAGCTGGCCTCCGGCGATGTTGGCCAGCGCGTTTTCAGGCGTGCCAAATGCCGGTGATCCCGAACGCATATCAACATTGGAGGTAAAGCCACCATATACCACCGGCGTACCGGGATTGGTCAATTGCAGCAAGGCGATGCCCAATAAGGCTTCGGCGTTTTGCTGAGCCAATGCGCCGGCCATGGTCGTCGGGGTCATTGCCCCCATCAGGGTAAACGGTGTCACTGTAACCGGTTGTCCGAACATCGACATCTGCATCGCGCCATAGGCCATCGAGTCGTCCAGCTTGCGCGGTGAGTTAACATTGATGTTGGTCATCACACTCGGGTTGGTCTTCATTTCCTCCATCGAAAGCCCTCGCGCAATAGCGCTCATCTCGATGGCATCGCGCGCGCGTCCACCACCAATTCCGGTGGCGAACATAGGTTTGTCGGACAGCGTCAGGTTGATGAAGGTGGTATCCAGATGCCGCGTATTCGCCGGCATGTCGGTTGGCGCCGTGGCCTGGTTACCGAAGAAAGTCAGCACATTGAAGTACTGCCCGAAGCTGATCAGCTTCTTGTAGTCTTCATAGTTGCCAGCCCGACGTCCATTGATGTTGTCGTGCACATTGGGGGTACCCGAAACCAGACCGAAGTTGATTACGTTGCCGCCGACATTGAGCTTTTGTTCCGGGTTGCGTGGAACGACGTCAAAGGTTTCCGGCGCCTGCGCTACGGTTTCCAGTAACAATGCCCGGTCCATTCTGACGACGCCATTTTCATCGACCGATGCGCCGGCCTTGCGGAACAGGTCCAGCGCCTGGTCGCCCATTACCTCGACGCCCTCTTCCTCGACTATACGCAGCGAGATATTGTGGATGAATTCGAGCTGTTCTTCATCGAGCGCTTCGAGTGGCGCAAAACGATTTCGCAATACCTTACGATCAATCTGACGGATGGCAACGGCAGGAGCCGCCGGGGGTTGGCGTGAACGACGACGGTTTGATCGAACCATGACAAAAGTACCGTTAAATTGGTTGTTGTGTAATTTTCGGCTTTCAAAATTCATTATTCTTATATATTTGGGACTATTTTTATTAGTTTTGGGCATACAATAAGCCAATGACTCGTCAGATCAGCTTTTGCCTGTGCCCCGGCTTTCCCCTTTTCAGCATCGCCGCGGCGCTGGATGTGATGCGCCACGCGAATCGCTTTGCCGCTACCGAGTTTTACCGCTGGACCTTTCTCAGTGAAACCGATCAGGCGGTGACCGACAGCAATGGAATTCCATTTAGCCCCGGTTGCGACATCGCGACTGCGCGGGCGAGTGATTTCGCCTTCATCGTCGCCGGCTTCGATGCCAGCAAGATCATGCAACCAAAACTCAGCGGCTGGCTCCAGAAACAGGCGCGTGCGGGTCATATTGTTGGCGGAATCTCGAATGGTGCATTTGTGTTGGCCGCCGCGGGATTGCTGAACCAGTACAGCGCAACCACGCACTGGGAAGATTTCGAAAGCTTTTGCCTGCTGTACCCCGAAGTTCGAGCGCGTTACCAGCGCTTCGTCATGGACCGCAACCGGATCAGCTGTGCTGGCGGTTCAGCCACGCTCGATCTGTTTCTCGAACTGGCAAGACAGGACCTTGGCAACGAGATCGCGCTAAAGATATCGCGTCAGATGCTGCTGCAGGAACAATCCATCGTGTTGCCAGGTTCCACTCGTCGGTCTTCGGTACGGCATTACTCGCCTCCGGTGCAGCGTGCACTTAGTCTCATCGAAGCAGGCGTCGGCCAGTCGATTAAGGTCAACGAACTGGCGCAGCGCATCGGCATCAGCCGTCGCGATTTGCTGCGCCTTTTCCGCAAGGAGCTGAACGACACGCCATCTCGCATTCTCGGTCAACGCAGACTCGATCGTGCGCGCTCCCTGGTTCTGAACACAGGCTTGCCGATGATCACCATCGCCGAATCCGTAGGATTCAGTTCTCAGTCGCACCTCACCAGCAGCTACCACGCTGAGTTTGGCATTACCCCCGCTCAGCAAAGACGCGAGTACAAGGCCGCAAGCCATCGACTGCCCCTGAAGAGCCGCGATTTCCGCGACTGGTGACACCGTCATTTCGACGCCCTTGTTATTCACTTGTTGATTGCCGAAAAAGAGACGCGGCAACGTTTACCGGGACCCGGCAAGGTGAATTACTTTAGTTGTTGGAACATGTTAATCTTGCCGACTCACTAGCTCGCCCAATACTTATAATTTATCCATTTTGACGGGGAGTAAAAATGGCCAAAATACGTGGTTTATCCGACATCCTGACTTACTTTCGACGCAACGAAAAACCCATTTTTTTCGTTTCACCGACCGCCTTTAACCTGCTCGGTGTCGAGAAATTCATCCACCGCTTCCACTA
>JAPUHG010000146.1 GCA_027297845.1 Gammaproteobacteria bacterium
AGGTCGTATAATTTTTGGCCATCTACCATGGCCATTCGCAACTCTTCCTGCTGAGTCGCATTGATTAGCATTCTTTTCATTTGTACCTACTCGCATAGTGTTTGATGCCATGCGCCGGCACACCTCGGGTACGGGAATCAGGTCAACTGTCTGTTGGCTTGCTTGCATATTGTTCTATCCGGCCAATCACGCTGGATCGGCGCCAAAATTATGCTGATTCAAGCCTGGTGAAAAATCGGGACTTTGTTGCCAGGTGTTCCCAGCTCAGGGAGTCCGCGGACCAGGGAGGGTGTTCAGCGACGGCTTATCGTTAATCCGGAAATCCGGTTGTGATGTCGTCCGGCATGGAACGATCCATGCCATCATTAAAACCATTGCCATGGCGTCTTCAGACTTTGTCCGTCTGGCACCATGTCTGCGGTACTATAGCAACCTGGCCAGGGATCATCAATCCAATTTTTTATCCGTTTTGCCGGGTTCCTCATTGAAAAATAAGCAATTTTCCACACATGGCGTACGTTACGTCGAAGTTGACCGAGAGAGCGACGGTCAACGGATCGACAATTTTCTGCTGCGCGAACTCAAGGGCGTCCCGCGGACGCGAATCTATCGCCTGCTGAGGAAAGGGGAGGTCAGGGTCAACGGCGGTCGCGCCAAGCCGAGCCAGCGGGTCGTCGCCGGTGACAAGATCAGAATTCCGCCCGTTCGCCAGGGAGAGCCGCCCAACCTGGCTCCTGCGCCCGGGCGCCTGGAGCAGCTTCGGCAACAGGTTATTTTTGAAAATGGCGATTTCCTGGTTATCAACAAGTCGTCCGGGATGGCCGTGCATGGGGGCAGCGGGATTAGCCTCGGGGTCATCGAGATATTGAGACAGGATGAAAAATGGGCAGGGCTCGAACTGGCCCATCGGCTTGATCGATCGACCAGCGGTTGCCTGGTTTTGGCGAAAAAGAAAAGCAGCCTGCGCTGGATACACGAGCTGCTTCGCGAAGGAAAGGTCGAGAAACATTATCTCGCACTGGTTCGTGGTCAGTGGCAACTCGGTAGCAAGTGGATCGATGCGCCATTGCATACCGGTACCCGACGAGCGGGGGAAAGGCATGTCACCGTCGATGCCAAGGGTAAGGCGGCGCGCACGCGTTTCGTTCCGCAGAGCTTTTTTCACGGGGCGACCCTGATGTCGGTGGAGTTGGCGACAGGGAGGACCCACCAGATCCGGGTGCATGCCGCCCACGCCGAACATCCGGTGGCCGGAGACACGCGCTATGGCGACGTCGAATTCAACCAGCGAATGGAGAAAAAAAGGCTAAAGCGTCTGTTTTTGCATGCCCAGGCGCTGAATTTTGTCAGTCCGAGCGGCGAAGAGCTTCTGCTCAGCGCGCCGTTGCCGGCCGAATTGACCCGGGTTATGGATCGGTTGAAACCTAAAAAGGGCTGATCGGTCGACCGGCTCAGGGTAATACGAATTCCAGGGGGCGCAAGGCTGTTGCAAGCCAGATCAGCGGCAGGCCGATCAGCGCGGTGGGATCCTGGGTGTCGATACGTTCGACCAACGCGATACCGAGGCCTTCCGATTTGAAACTGCCCGCACAATCCAAAGCTTGTTCCTTATCCAGATAGCTCTCGATCACGGCATCGTCCAGCTGGCGAAAAAATACCCGTGTGGTATCTCGATAGGCGAGAGCCTTTCCTGGCAAAGGGCAGGCGATATACACGGCCGTATGGAAATCCATACATTGACCGGATGCCGCGCGCAGTTGAGAGAATGCCGCCGAGCGATCCGCGGGCTTGCCCACTATTTGGTCGTTGACAGTAGCGACCTGGTCCGAACCGATAACGATGGCATCCGGGTAGCGGGCGGCCACGACTTCGGCTTTGGCTTGCGCAAGCCGTTTCGCCATGTGGGCCGGCGACTCAGCCGGCTGATGGCTTTCGTCGATATCGGCAGGGACGCAGCGAAAATCAAGCGTCAGCCTTGCCAGCAGCTGTCTGCGATAACGCGAGCCAGAGGCCAGTATCAGCTCAGGTGAGGCGGTTTTGCTTTGCATGCAGCGATCCGTAGTAATGGTCCAAACCCTGGGGAAATACTCTAGCAGCTTGTTGAAAACCACTCAGCCGGCACCATACGGCGTTGAAATTCGGCTCCCATCGCTCATATGGATGGGCTCATGTACTGGGGTACACTGTGCTTTCTCGCCAATTCTAGCCTTGTCGCGCGCTCGCCTGAGAGTTTTTCACCAGGCTGCTAGTGTGCCAGATTCAGCTTTGACTCTTTTTTTCCCGCATTTTATACTTGATCGGATATGCGGACCGTGTTGCCAGATGTGTTGAACGCTTTGCTCGCGGCCGACAAAAAACAGACCGTGAGCCGGTTGTATGCGCCAGCTAGTTTTACCCGGCTAGAGGGCCTGCTGCAATCCACCGCTGGTGAATTGTCGTTGAATCTGGATTTTCGGCGGGACAGAAACAACCGGATTTTGCTGAGTGGCGATATATGCGGCAAAATTACGGTGCGGTGCCAGCGTTGTTTGGAGCCGGTTTCATTGCAGCTTGATCTGCCGCTGGAACTGGTATTGGCCGAGCGCAAAGGCAACGGCGGCGAGCCGATTGCGGGCAGAGAAGCCTATAGCTGTGATCCGCTGAAACTGGAACTTGGCGCGCTGGTCGAAGAAGAGATATTGCTTGCCTTGCCCTTGGTGGCGATGCATGAGGAAGATAACGAGGATTGCAGAAAACTAATCGATCAATCGGTGGCTGGTGATGTCCAGCAGCCGTTTGCAGACCTAAAAAACCTGACCGGTCGCGGCTGACGTCGCGATCAGGACAGGCTCAGAAACGAATCTATTCAGGAGATACCCATGGCTGTACAAAAAAGCCGCAGAACACCCTCGACTCGCGGAATGCGCCGCGGGCACGATAAATTGAAGAAGCCAACGCTTTCCGTCGACAAGACCACCGGCGAGACACATCGTCGGCACCACATCAGCGCCGACGGTTTTTATCGTGGTGAGCGTGTGGTTGAGGCAAAAGTCAAAACCGAAGAGCAGGAATAGCTTTTTCACCTGAGAGCCTATCGGTTCTGTGAGCGGCCAATCGTGATTTCAGATTTCCCAGTCCCCGGCGTACACGGCGCATGACGCGTTCAATCTGCATTGCTATCGATGCGATGAGCGGTGATTATGGCGCGCAAGTTTGTGTTCCCGCGTCGCTCGATCAACTGAAAACCGACCAGGAACTCAGGATG
>JAPUHG010000147.1 GCA_027297845.1 Gammaproteobacteria bacterium
TTACGCCAAGCAACTTGGCCGGAAATGATGGTAGCTTCCTGTAGTCAATAGGGTTTTGCTCCATGAATTTATCCAGATGGATTTTCAAACCCGCACGGTCGCCACGAAGCTTGAACAAGTAGCCCTTCCTGAAAAAACGGCTAAATTTAGCGGGGTCGAGGCCAACCCAGTAATCGGCATCTTCCGCCATCCCGAGACGTCCGTATACCGTGGACAGCACGCCAAATCCTCGAATCCTGTCAGATTCGCCATAGGCAAGAATAATTTTCTTTGCCCACTGGTGCACTTCGACATAGCGGCCAAAATGCTCGTAAAGATTGTGCAGCCCCCAATAAGCGATCCCCGGGGGTTCCGGCAGGTCCATAAGCCTCAGCAAAAGTTGCTCGGTGCGCCTGAAGTCTCCGTTCCATTGAAAACGATTGGCAACGTTCAATAGAATAACCGGGTTGAGGGGATCGATTTCCAGACCCCGGTCCATGGCGGCATGACTTTCATCTCCGCGCCCCTGAACCCCGAGTGCGTTGGCAAGCCAACTGTGGGCATCTACCAGGTTAGGATCTGAAAGCAGCGCGCGACGTAATGCCGCCTCCGCCGCCGCGGGATTGGGATCACGACGCTTTTTCAACAGTAGCAGGCCCTGTGCCGCATGCGCCTCCGCAAGCTCGGGATCCAGTCCCAGGGCATGGTCTATGGCTTCCTGCGCCAGCGCTTGTGCTTCGACAAACCCTTCCGCACTGCTACCCATCATCGTCGCTATCGCCAGGCCAGCATAGGGAGGCGCATAGTCCGGATCCAGATCGATGGCGCTGCGAAATTCCGCCTCCGCCCGCTTTTGCCAGCCCGGGGTGCGTCTGTGCACAAAAGCCCGGCCAAGCAGATAAGCGTTGTAGGCATCCATATTGGTCGTCGTGCTGGCGATCGACTGTGCACCTGAGGTCACGATCTCTTTGACGAGAACACTGGCAACCCGGTTCGCGATCTCGGTCTGAATTGCGAATATTCCTTCCAGCTTCCTGTCAAATGTTTCACTCCACAGCTGGAACCCGGACTCATCCACCAGCTGTGCGGTAACCCGGACCAGGTCGGCCTCCCGCCTGACGCTCCCTTGCAGCAAATAGCGTACGCCGAGTATGTTGCTGATCCGCGGCACGCCCAAATCGCTGCCCTCAAAGGCGAATGAGGACGTGCGGCCAATCACCTTGAGTGCGTCAAAAGTCGCAAGACGATACAGGATTTCTTCGGTGACGCCATTCGAGAAATACTCGGTATCAGTTTCGTCGTCCAAACTGACAAACGGCAGTACCGCTATCGAGTTCGCCGGCTTGTCTGTCGCCGCAATAGCAAAAGACAGATCGTCTGTGGTCTCTGCGATTTTTTCAAAACTACCAAAAAGCACGGCAGCAGAAACGGCCAACAACGCAACCAGGATCAGGTAATCCGAGCGCCTGAGTTTGAGGTCGGCGAGTTCACCCTCGCCCGCTGCGGCAGTACGTTTTATGCCATCGTTCGTGATATCGAAAAACCAGCCGAATACCAGGGCAATCGGAAAACCGAGAAACGCCGCATTGATCAGGT
This sequence comes from Gammaproteobacteria bacterium, assembly GCA_027297845.1. Classification (GTDB taxonomy): domain Bacteria; phylum Pseudomonadota; class Gammaproteobacteria; order Steroidobacterales; family MnTg04; genus MnTg04. The sequence goes on from JAPUHG010000147.1 coordinate 1,576, forward strand.
AGCGCAGCGCCGTGTCGGGGATTCCCCAGGCGGGGAAAAATACCGACGCAACCTCGATCACCACCCAGGCACCGACGACATACAGCCCAGCAAGACGGAAAATATGACGGCGGCGTAAGTCCTGGCCTAAATTCATGGCCTTCCTTCTCTGTTGATCATGGCGTATACCTGCGCATCCTCCGAACACAAAAGCCTGACGATTACCCTAACTATAGTCATTTTACGAAAATACCGGTAACAATAGACGAAGGACCAGTCATTACTGGTGCTACCATTGTGTATCTTCCAATAAAGAGCAAGACAGACTGGTCGCAGCAATTCGACGGCACTGCCTGGCTGCGTAGATTAGCAAGGAGAAAACGATGTCAGACAAGAAAAAGAACTACACCAATGTTGGTGCTGGGCTGGCCCTTGGTATTGGCGTCGGGCTTGCTATCGGTAACGCGATGGGCAATATCGGGGCGGGACTTGCCATAGGAATAGCCATTGGAATCGCCGCTGGCGCGAGCTGGAAGCAAAAAAGCGATAAGCCGGATATTGACGAGTAAGGACGTTACTGAAAACGAAATTTTCTTTGCGCGAGCCAGCCTATCAAAAGTGCGCCTACGAACAACGCTGCAATGTGAGGCATTATGCTGGCCGGCCCGTCGCCGAAATTGATCAGCTTGTGCATGCCGTCCATAGCCCACCCCGACGGCAGAAATTTCTGCAGCAGTTGCATCGAAGCCGGTGTAATCTCAATCGGCCACCAGCAGCCGCCTAGCGCGGCTAGCCCCATCGACAAAAGGACTCCTAGACCCGATACCTGGCCCTCGGTCCTCCCGATTGTGCCTAAAAGCAACCCGCACGAAGCACAGAATGCCCCCCATGCGAACATGAGAATGACAACGAATGGGAAATCCTGACCCCAATTCATCCCGAACAAAAACGTTCCTGCCAGCATCGCGAAAGATATCTGAATCAGCCCCAGGAACATTTTGCCACCCCATTTGCCGAGGACGATGCTTGATCTGTTGATCGGCGTCGCAGCGAGACGTCGCAGCAGACCTTTTTC
>JAPUHG010000148.1 GCA_027297845.1 Gammaproteobacteria bacterium
TTGCCGCCGACGCATTGTACGAGCTAATCGCCGGGGAGCCGATTATTTTCGAGGGAAACACGCTGGGGGTCATCGTCGATCTGAGTATTCCATTTTTTCTCTTGCAATTTGGCATGTTTGCGCTGGCCATCCTGTGGTGGCTCGGCATCAGAAAAATCTCCACAGCAACCGGTCCACAAGCGATCGAGAATTACAAACGAACTATCGTCAAGGTTTGCATTGGCATCGTGCCGGTACAACTGGTGCTGCTGATATTCGGTGAGCCACACGAACTGACCGATGAGATCGGCGTTATCGTGACCATGCTGCAGTGGGTATTGCTGGCATTCGCGTTTTATCCGGGCTCGAATTATCGAGTTTAGGGATTCGCTTGAGGCCTGTGCAGGCATGGTCACGGGAGATTCAGAGTAATAAGTCCTTCCATTTGGCTGGGCGTCTGTTATAGTCCGCCGCGTTCTGGCGCACTATCGGTCTGCGCCATTCGCTCCAGCCCAGCAATTCCGCGGGTTCCGGAGCTACCTAATTATCCAGCCTGGACCGAACCACGCGCGGCACCGCCGCCATCGTGTCAGGCGATCTTGGAGTACAAACACAATGTTATTTAAACAACTCGGCCTCTCGGTCGAATTGCTGCGTGCGGTCGATGAACAGGGTTACAGTAAAGCAACCCCGATCCAGCAGCAGGCAATTCCTCTCGTCCTTGAAGGCCGGGATATCCTCGCTGGCGCCCAGACGGGCACCGGCAAAACGGCTGGCTTCACGCTTCCGCTATTGCAGCGGTTGCAGGAATCACCATCCGGCAAACGACGGGTGCGGGCGCTTATTCTCACGCCGACCCGCGAGCTTGCCGCACAGGTCAGCGATAGCGTGCGTGCCTACGGCCGCCATCTGCCTTTCAAAACGGCTGTGATCTTTGGCGGAGTCAGCATCAATACACAAATTTTCAAGCTGCGAAAGGGTACTGACATCGTAGTCGCTACGCCCGGTCGTCTGCTCGATCATCTGCAGAGGGGCACGATCGACCTCAGCGGAGTTGAGATACTGGTTCTCGATGAGGCCGATCGCATGCTCGACATGGGCTTTATCCGCGACATCCGCAAGATCCTCAAAGAACTGCCGAAAGAACGTCAGAATCTGCTGTTCTCGGCAACCTTCTCAAAAGAGATCAGGAAGCTCGCGGCTGACCTTTTGAACGCACCGACCGAGATCCAGGTCGCCCAGCGCAACACGACAGTTGAACTGGTCACCCAGGTGGTACACCCCGTTGACAAACACCGCAAACGTGAGCTGTTGTCGCAGCGCATAGGCGCGGAGAACTGGCAACAGGTGCTGGTTTTCACCCGTACCAAGCACGGCGCCAATCGTCTTGCCGAACAGTTGTCACGCGATGGTCTCAAAACAGTGGCCATTCATGGCAACAAGTCGCAGGGCGCACGAACCAGAGCGCTCGCGGATTTCAAAGCCGGTCTAGTTCGCGTACTGGTTGCTACCGACATCGCTGCCCGCGGTCTCGATATCGACCGCCTGCCGCATGTCGTCAATTTTGAATTGCCGAATGTGCCGGAAGACTACCTACATAGAATCGGACGTACCGCCCGAGCAGGTCAGGAGGGTCATGCCGTTTCGCTGGTCTGCGTCGATGAGCACAAACTTCTGGGTGACATCGAGCGCCTGCTGAAATGCCAGATTGACAAAGAAATCCTTCCTGGCTATGAACCGGATCCGCGCATCAAAGCCGAACCGATTCGGCAAGGCCGTACGCAACGAGCAGCTGGCCGAGGTAATGGTACACGCAAGAAATTTCGTGCGGGCCCGCCGAGAAATCGTGGCGGACAGCGTCAGCGATCGTCAGGTCGCCAGCGACGCGCGGTTTAAATCCAAAAAAACGGCTGGCGTTCAGAAAGTAATGACCTCTTGCCTTTAGTATGAACAGGCCGCCCCTTTCAGGGGCGGCTTTTTCTTTGACAGTCCCCTCAACATTAAATAAGTAGCTTCAGATACGATTGGATTTGACCGCTTACTGAATGGCTGCATTCTTTCCGTGGTCGATGTTCCCATTTGTTTACTCGACTATCCCGACCGCGATGACTCGGCATCCGTAAAGACACGCTGGTCGCAGTCATTTGCTAAAGCATCGCGGCCATCGGTACGGCCTTTATGCTAGCGGCCCTGTTGAGACTCTGAGGCTTTTTGAAGCATTTGCCAGCCTCCAAATCTGCGGTTTTTCCTGAAGGTGTACTCAAAACAGCTATTTCCTGGCTATTGACTGGCGACAACGGGTCGTACGGAGGTATCATCGCCGGCCCGCGTGGCTGAAATTCAGCCCGTTTTCACATCTCAGCGTGATAATTAACGGATTTCCGCTGTCGAAGGATATGGAATGACTGATAAGTTTGTAAAAATTCTGGCCACCCTGCTGTTGTCCCTGGCGCTGATGTCATGCGGCGACACGGATCGGCCGTTGCCGGAACTCATGTTCGTTACTCAACCGACAGTAAGTCCGATTGCCACCCTGGCGCACGCGTGGGAACTGACGGTATCCACCAGTCTCTTTACCGCGGTCCAGGCATCGCTCGACGACGGCATGGGCCACGCCTATACGATCACTTTTGGCCGCCAGCAACGCAACCACGTACTGACCTTGCTGGGGATGTACCCCAACCGAACCTACACGGTGAATGTAACGGCAGCCACGCTGGATGGCATCAACCTGGATGCTCCCACGCCGTTGCAGATCACCACCCCTCCGCTACCGGCCAATTTTCCGGTAATCAACCTGCTGGCGGGCGATCCCGCCCTGATGGAGCCCGGATACACGCTGATGGACACCGGGCGCAAAGACGACAGCGCCTCTTTTATTGTCATTCTGGATGACGCGGCAGAAGTGGTCTGGTATTTCCAGACCGGTTCGCTATCGGAGACCGAGCGCATCGCATCGGGCAGGTTCCTGTCCATCGATGAAGGTTCCGGCCTGATCCGGTTTATCGATGAAAGGGGCGAAGTAACTGACTCACTGCATTCGGCGCAGTCTCACCCGGCGACCGGTGCAAGCGTCCCGGTTGATGTGGCTGAATTTCACGACGATGTGGTCAAACACAACCTATTGGCCCGTTACTTCACCAGCATCCGTGACTCGTCGCGTACGGTCGACAATTATCCACTGGACGAGAATGACCCCATAATGACCGGGACCGTAAACGTCGTCGACGAGCCAATTATCGAAATCGATCTTAGCGGTAATATCATCAATCGCTGGGATTTTCTGGATATGCTCAAGCCAACCCGTATTGGCTATGACGGCACATCAGGGTTACCGGCGGCAGCCGACTGGGCTCATGTCAACTCGGTCTTTTATGACGTACTCGATGACAACCTGATCGTGTCCCTGAAAAACCAGGACGCCGTGGTGAACTTCGATCACGGTACCGGTACGTTGAACTGGATTCTGGGTACACCGGCCAACTGGCAGGGATTCGAGCAGTTCCTGCTGACCCCGGATGGCGGGCCCTTCGCCTGGCCCTATCACCAGCACGCCGTTGAATTAACTAACGACAACATCGTCCTGTTCGACAATGGCAACCGCCGCGCCAGCCCCTTCACGGGTGAGCCAATCGTTGCCGCAGACGCCAATTCCAGTCGCGCTGTCGAGTACGCGATTGATACCAGTACGATGATGATTTCCCAGGTATGGGAATGGGGTCTCGCGCAAAGCGGTTTGTCATTGTATTCACCTTTTGCCGGTGATGCCGACCGTCTACCCGGTGGCAATACCCTGATCACCTTCGGTGGGTTGTGCGAGGAAGGCGGGGTACCCAGTGAAAACCTGGCAGTCTGCCGGTCGTCCGCACGGGTCATCGAAGTCGATACGACCACCAACGCAACAGTTTTCGATATTTCAATCGATGATGCCGATCCCATGTCTTCGGGTTATATTGTCAATCGTAGCGAGCGTATCGGCTCTTTGTATTCGGAGGTAACGATCAGTATCACTGTGCCCTGATCCTGACATCATGTTGATTCAACTCAGCGGACAAACTGGAGAGCTACCCGCTGATTGGTCGGCGAAACAGCTTGTCACAGACCTGCAGCTGACCGGCGAGCGCATCGCGATCGACGTCGGGCGTGAGGCTTTTCTCGCCGGTCGAAGCGCGCGCAAGCGATTCGCCTCTGCCTCATCTCCAATCGACGGCACTATTTTTTAGGCATTCCCGCTTGGCCGAAAACCGACAACGGACCATACGCAGCTTCGTAATGCGTTCTGGCCGCATGACCGAAGCCCAGTCACGCGCAACAACCGATTTGTGGCCGGTCTTTGGCGTCGACTACGAAAACAAGCCGCTGGACTTTGCCCAGCTTTTTGAGCGCGCGGCGCCGGTTGTCGCCGAGATTGGTTTTGGTAATGGAGAAACCCTGGCGCAACAGGCCACCAACGAGCCGGAATTTAACTTTCTTGGAATAGAAGTGCACCCACCGGGTGTCGGCCATCTGCTGATTACGATTCGCCAACTGGAACTAAAAAACATCCGCATCAGCCGTCATGATGCGGTTGAGGTTTTTCGCGACCAGGTGCCGGACACCAGCCTGACCGGGGCCAATTTGTTTTTCCCCGACCCCTGGCCAAAAAAACGTCACCACAAACGGCGTATCGTGCAGCCGGATTTTGCCGCCATGGTCGCGGCCAAACTTCAGCCCGGCGCCTTTTTCCACGTGGCGACCGACTGGCAGCCCTATGCCGAACACATGCTCGAAGTACTGGATAGCTGTAAGGAATTGGTCAACGAATCCGGGGCGGGTTGTTTTAGCGAACGTCTGGACAGTCGTACGCTGACCAAGTTTGAGGAACGCGGCCAGCGACTCGGTCACGACGTCTGGGACCTGCGCTATCGCAAGACCGCATCCTAGCGGCTTACATAAAGATCGCCTGGATTCCATCTACCACGTACTGGACCGCCAACGCGACCAGGACCACACCGAGCACCCTGCTGATCACGTTTGCGCCGGTTATTCCGAGTACGCGCATAATTGGCGTTGTGAGCAACAACAGCACCAGGGTAATCAGCAAGACCAGCCCGATGACGCCCAGCATGGCCAGGAACATCTTCGGATCGCCGTGCAAATCTCCCATAACCAGGAACAATGTTGCGAGCGAGCCGGGTCCTGCCATTAATGGGAAGGCCAGCGGAAAAACCGAGATATCTTCCCGGTAGCGCGCTTCATCCTGCTCCCTGACCGTCGTCGATCGCAATCCGGACTGACGAGCGAAAACCATGTCCAGCGCGACCATGAACAACAACAAGCCACCGGCAATCCGGAACGCATCGAGAGAAATGCCAAGCGTGCGTAAAAGCGGTTCACCGGTCAGCGCGAACACCAGGAAGATACCGGCCGATAACAGCACCGACTTGACCGCCATTCTTCTTCGGTAGGTCTTTTCGCCTCCGCGAGTCAGCGCGCCAAACAACGGTACCAGCGAGATCGGTTCGATCACGACAAAAAACACGACAAAAATCCTGATTAGCTGTTCAACCATGACGCTTTGCACCATTTGCGGAGGTTTTGGCCTATTTATGGGCGAAGTGGATTATTGCTTGCACGAACCCGCGCTCGGAGTATATTTAACTTGCCAGACAAATAAAACGAAACGCGTTTTTACATCGTAAAAACACAGTTTTAGTCACTGGAGCGATAATGGCAGACGGTCATGAAGACTGTATATCCAGTTATCGGTGACTGGTATCGTCGCCCGGGTGGCCCGATTTTTGAGGTCGTGGCTACCGACGATGACGAAGGCAGCATCGAAATCCAGCATTTCGACGGAACCGTCGAAGAACTGGATTCCGATGCCTGGAGTGAGTCAATTTTCATGCCAGCTGAAGCGCCTGAAGACTGGTCGGGGTCGCTCGATATAGACCCGGCCGACAAGGTGAAGGATCAGGACGGCGCAACAAACCAGGACTGGTTTACGGCAATGGATTACGTTGACCACGCAGATTGATACCAGGCTGACTGATTGAGACGCGCGAGCGCGCGTGACGGCAGCCTACGTTTCAGAGCTGGCCGGCGCTGGCATTTCTACCAGCACTCTGCCATCTGAAATTTCCACATCAAGCGAGGTCAGACTGGCGCCAAGGCATGCGCCTGCGACACAAAGGCCCGATTCGATCTCGAACACGGCGCCGTGTCCTGCGCACATGATCAAGCCATTGTCCCTGGTCAAAAACCTGTCAGGCCCCCAATTCAGCTGCTTGCCCGCATGCGGGCAGGTATTCAAATAGGCGAAGGCCTGATCATTTTTTCGAACCACGAATCCGGATATGCGACTATCGCCGGTGCCGATTTCGAATTCGCGAGCCCCTGGGTCGGTGATATCCGCCAGCATCGCGACCTGTTGTAGTCTGTTGTGTTTCACCACGATTAGTGCGTCAGCTCCCGAGCATTAGTCCAGCCGCCGTCTTTACCTTACCATTGGCTCATGACTGGATCACCGGCACCTTCCCTGCTGCGCTCAAAATTTTTCTGGGTCGGCATTTTGTATTTCGCCCAGGGTTTTCCGGCCGGCGTCTTTTATGAAATTTTCCCGGGTCATTTTCGCAGCGAGGGATCCTCGCTGACCGATATCGGTTTTCTGAGTCTGTTGGGCCTGGCCTGGACGCTGAAGTTTTTGTGGGCGCCGGCGATCACCCATTATCGGCGGCACCGGCGGTGGATGTTCGTCATGGATGCGCTGATGGCGCTGCAGATGGCTTTCTTCGCAGCCGCCGCGGGTGTCGGTGAGTGGGTCTGGATCGCAGTCGGAATGTTTACGATTTTTTCCGCGACCAACGACATCGCGATCGATGGTTACACCATCGAAATGCTCAACAAGGACGAGATGGGATTCGCCAACGGCCTGCGTATAGGTTTTTACCGCGTTGGTCTGCTCAGCACCGGCGTCCTGCTGATGATGCAAGGGCAGCTTGGCTGGAGCGGAGTGTATCTCGGTGCGGCCATACTGTTGTTGGCGGCCGGCTATGCCTGCCTGCAGGCGCCGAAGGAGAAAGACTACGAGCCCCCGGACGGCATGACGCTAAAGGAAGAGGTCCGGGCAATCCTCGCCAGCCCATTCGCGTTTTCCGCTGTGGTCCTGTTTTTGCTGGGCACCTTGTGGATGGCCAACAAGACCGCCAAGTGGTCAGAGACTTACCCGGATTTCTGGCTGATCGCGTCCGGCGTCGCTGCCGCGCTGATTATCTTTGACCTGCTGGCCAAAGTACTGCGCGCAAAGGAAGACTCGAAAGCGGTCGATTTGAGCCAGGGGCCTATGTTCGGCGCATTGCTGGACATGATGAAACGCCCGGGAATGCTGTTGGTGCTGTTTTTCATACTTACTTTCAAACTCGCCGATACTTCGATGGGCTTTATGGTCAAGCCATTCTGGGTCGACGCCGGGTTCACACCGGCCCAGATCGGCCTGGTGTCGGTCAATATCGGTATCGGGCTTTCGGTGCTTGGCGGCCTGACCGGTGGCTGGATCACCGACCGGATCGGCATATTCCACGCGTTGTGGTCGCTGGGCCTGGCCCAGGCGGTCTCAAACCTGGGTTATGCCTGGGTCGCCAGCGTTTTACCCGTGGGTCCCACCGCGTTGCCCGACGGTGGCCAGCAGATAATCATGTACGCGGCGAGCGGTCTTGAATCCTTCACCCAGGGACTGGGTACTGCCGCGTTTCTCGCTTTCCTGATGGCTATCGTGAATAAACGGCGCTCGGCGACCGAGTACGCGTTGTTGTCGGCAATTTTTATCCTCAGCCGGTCGGTTGCCGGCTGGGCTGGCGGTTACGGCGCCGAGGCAATGGGTTACGCGGACTACTTCCTGCTGACTTTTTTCCTCGCCTTCCCGGCCTACCTGTTATTGCCATGGGTCAAACGTATGCTGGCTTATGCGGAAAGCCAAAAGGACTGGGACCAATCCTAGCCGCGAGCCGAAAAGGCCTCAGGCGGCACGATACGGCGTTAAGAATGCTCCCATCGCTCAAAATTCATGGGCTCATGTACTGGCGTGTACATTGCGCTGACGGGCAGGACGCTCAAATACCGCCGGAGCCCAGGCGGCCGAAGGAAGTCCCCTTGCGGGAGGCGGGCGAGAGCGGCGCGTCGCCGTTTCCAGCCTTGTCTCGCACTCGCCTGAAAACTTTTCGGCGAAAGGCCAAGCTCATTAGAAGAAAAAATCCCGTAAGTCCAGTTCATAGTCCATGATCAGTGGCGCGTGATCCGAGAACCGCTGCGCACGAAAGATTTCCGTGGTACGCACCTTGCTCTTCAATCCCGGCGTGACGATCTGGTAATCGATGCGCCACCCGACATTGTTATCCCATGCCCGCCCGCGATTCGACCACCAGGTGTACTGGTCGGCCTGCTGGTTTATTTCGCGAAAAGCATCGACATAACCCGCCGCAAACAATTGATCCATCCAGGCCCGTTCTTCGGGTAGAAAACCTGAATTCTTTCGGTTGGCCATCCAGTTTTTCAGATCGATTTCCTTGTGGGCGATATTCCAGTCACCACAAAGAATATATTCGCGGCGCTTTCTTCTGAGCTTCTCGAGGTGTGGCATGAACAGATCGAGGAAGCGGAATTTTTTCGCCTGGCGCTCCTCGCTGGATGAACCGGATGGCAGGTAAAGCGAGACGACGCTCAGCTTGCCGAATTGAGCCTCCAGGTAGCGCGCCTCGTGGTCGAATTCCGCCCAGTCAAGGCCACGAATAATCTTGTCAGGCTTACGCCGCGAATAAATCGCTACCCCGCTATAGCCTTTCTTCTCTGCATCGAGATATTCACAGTGATAACCGGCCGGGCTGAATATCGGGTCGTCGAGCTGGTGAATCTGCGCTCTGATTTCCTGAGCGCAAACGACATCAGGTTTTTTTTCCGTCATCCATTCGAAAAAACCTTTGCGCGCCGCCGCCCTGATGCCATTGACGTTGATCGAGATTACCCGAAATCGGTTAGCCAAAACTGTCCTCCGGAAAATGTGAGCGTGTATCATACCGGCCTGGTGTTCGGCGTACAGCGGGAAGATTGTGAAAGCTCACCAAAAGGAATTTCTCGACCTGGCTATCGACATGGGCGTGTTGCGTTTCGGGGAGTTCACTCTCAAATCAGGCCGGATCAGCCCGTATTTTTTCAACGCCGGTCTATTCAGTGACGGCCGGGCGATGGCCGTACTGGGTCGTTGTTACGCACGATCCATCGTCGATTCCGGTCTGCAATTCGACATGGTGTTTGGTCCCGCCTACCAGGGAATCCCGCTCGCTGCGGTCACGGTGGCGGCGTTGTCGGAAAAGCACGATCGCAACGTTGCCTGGGCCTACAATAGAAAAGAGGCCAAGGCCCATGGCGAAGGCGGTGTCGTTGTCGGTGCGCCACTGGCCGGACGGGTGCTCATTCTGGATGACGTCATTACCGCCGGTACGGCAATTCGCGAATCCGTCGAAATCATACGAGGCGCGGGTGCCGAGCCGGTCGGTATTGCGATAGCGCTGGACCGCGAAGAGCGTGGGAAGGGGGAATTATCGGCGGTACAGGAAGTCAAAAAAGAACTGGGGATGGAAGTAATTCGCATTGTCGGACTGTCGGACCTGATCGCCATGTTGGCAGTTGACAATAATCGCGAGGCCGAACTGGCCGCGGTGAGCAGTTATCGGGACCAATATGGCATGCAGTGAGATCCTGAAGCGGTTGTCGGCAAAACTGTGAACTGGGATTCTTTGCAAGAGTCTGTACTGTGGTATATGAAGCTAATGAGATATACAACCATTTGCATATCGCTCGTTTTTTCGAGCCTGATCCTGATCGGCACTGCCACCGCTGCCGATACCTACCGCTGGGTCGATGAAAAGGGCATCGTCCATTACGGGGACATCGTGCCTTTCGAGTATGCGAGGCAGGAGAAGCAGGTGCTCAACAGCCAGGGGGTTACAATTGGCATCATCTCAGGCTACAAAACAGACGCGCAGCTTGCAGAAGAGGCCCGTATCCGGATGGAGCAGAACCGGATCGAACGGGAAAAAGCGAAGCGCAGGGCGCGCGATATCGTATTGCTGAATACCTACCTTTCCGTCGACGAGATCGAGATGTTGCGCGATCGTCGCCTGGATTTGCTAAAAGCCCAGTCCATGGTCACCGAGCAATATCTGGGTACGCTCAACGCAAGGCTCATGGCGCTGACAGAAGAAGCCGGAAAATTCAACTACCCCTATGATCCTGAGTCTGAGCTTCCGCCATTACCGGAAAACCTGGCGATGGAAATGGTGCAGACCCTGGAAGCGGTCTCACAATATGAGTCCAACCTGCAGACCAAGCGCGAGGAACAGGGCAGCCTGGCCGCCATGTTCGACACCGATATCAATCGCTTCAAGGTATTGAAGGGAATCGACCAGGAAGACCGTCCTTAACCTGTAAATCACCATTTATCGCGGCCCTGGCCGGTTCTCAAACACCTGAGCGCGTCGTTCACTCAATCCATAGCTAACGCTATGAATTTCGCTCCAGGTCCGCGCTCAACCGTCCGAGCCCTCGCCCATGATCCGCGATCTCTGATAATTTACCGGTTAACGGCGGCCGCTATTAGTCTGTTAGTGACGGCCTGAATGTCCAAAACCGCCTGCTCCGCGTTCGCTTTCCACGAACTCTTCCACCACCTCAAACTCGGCATGCACGACCGGCAGAATGACCATCTGCGCAATACGCTCGCCCGGTTCTATCGTGAAAGGCTTGTGGCCACGATTCCAGCAGGAAACAAAAATCTGGCCCTGGTAATCCGAGTCGATCAGCCCGGTCAGATTACCAAGAACAATACCGTGCTTGTGTCCGAGGCCGGATCTTGGCAGCAACACCGCGGCGAGACCCGGATCATCCAGGTGTATCGCGATACCGGTCGGGATCAGCTCGGTTTGCCCTGGCTCCAGTAACAACGCCTCGTCCAGACAGGCACGCAGGTCGACGCCGGCAGATCCTTCCGTCGCCGGCTCGGGTAACGGATACTCGCTACCGATCCGGGCATCCATGATTTTCAGTTGTATCTTGCTCATGCTTGGGCTGATTCCTTTCCGGGCACGAATTCGTGAGTCCGAATTCCTGCGTGAGGTTTCGCTGGGATTTATCCGTTTACTCGGCTCGCAATAAGATCCATCAATTTGCGCGCGAGGATCAATTTATCCTCGGTCGCAAAATGCTTTTTACCATCGTGCCAGTAGGCGGTAAGGGAATTAACCGGCACATCGAAACCGAGCCCCGGACCAACCTGGTTCGCACAAATCATGTCCAGTTTCTTGTTTTTCATCTTGGCCAGGGCATTCGCCTCTACATTGTCGGTCTCCGCCGCAAAGCCAACACAAAATGGCTTTTTTTTGCCCGCCGCAACGGCGGCCAGGATATCGGTTGTGGCGGTCAGCTCGAGTGACATGCCGGCCCCATCTTTTTTAATTTTGCTGGCCTGTACCGATGCCGGCTGAAAATCGGAGACGGCTGCTGCCGCAATAAACACATCAGCGCCGGACAACGCCTTGTGCACCGCGTCATTCATTTGCCGTGCGCTTTCCACATCGACGCGATCGACACCGGGCGCCGCCGTCAGATAAACCGGTCCGCTAACCAATGTCACCGTGGCACCAGCCTCGGCCGCCGCTCTTGCCAATGCAAATCCCATCTGGCCGGAACTACGATTGCTGATAAAACGCACCGGATCCAGCGCTTCCCGAGTCGGCCCGGCGGTAACCACTACCTTCCGGCCTGCAAGCGCCCTGCCGCTGCTCAATTGCAAGGCAATATCCAGCGGCTCCAGCATTCTCCCGGGCCCAACCTCGCCGCAAGCCTGGTCGCCCTCGTCGGGCCCAAGCAGTTTGACTCCCCGTTCTCGCAGCAGCTTACAGTTCGCCTGGGTCGCAGGGTTGCTCCACATCTTCTGATTCATGGCTGGCGCCAGGAAAAGCGGCGCATCGCTGGCCAGGCATAGAGTGCCCAGAAGATCATCCGCCGTACCACTGGCAAGCCGCGAAATCAGGTTGGCGGTTGCGGGTGCGACCAGGATCAGATCGGCCCAACGGGCCAGTTCAATGTGGCCCATCGCCGACTCTGCCTGTACGTCCCACAAATCGGTCCCTACCGGCCAGCCGGAAACCGCCTGTAATGTCAGTGGAGTAATGAATCGCTGTGCACCCTCGGTCATCACTACGCGCACCTCGGCGCCGCGCTCACGGAGGCGCCGTACGAGATCGGGGCTCTTGTAAGCGGCGATACCGCCACTGACGCCCAGCAGAATTTTTCCGGCCACCGGCATAGGAGCGGCATTATCCCCGCTCGCCGGGATCCACGCCAGCAAAGCTCAATATTGCGCCAGATTCCGGCCCGGCCGGGCAGTTTTCCACGGTGTTCCGGCGGACGCTTCGTGACAAGCTCTGGGCTGGTGGTTTCCAGAGAGCAAACGATGGCTATTCGTGATTGGCCAAAAAACGAGCGTCCACGCGAAAAGCTGCTGGAATACGGCGCGGATACGATGTCCGAAGCTGAGTTACTGGCCTGTTGGCTGGGCTCGGGGAGCCGCGGTTCATCGGCAATCGATCTGGCACGCAGCCTGTTGACCAGATTTAACAGCCTGCGCGGGCTGTTTCATGCATCAAGAGAATCCTTGTGCGAGCAACCGGGGTTCGGGCCCGCAAGATACGTCCAGATACAGGCCTGGCTTGAGCTGTCCCGGCGTTATCTCGCGGAAACCCTGCCCAGGGGTCCCGAGCTGACCAGTCCGGGCGCCACCAGCCGCTTTCTCCAGGCCAGGCTGAGGGATCTCGATCACGAGTTGTTTTGCGCGCTGTTCCTCGACAATCGGCACCGGGTAATACGCTTCCAGCCACTGTTTCGCGGTACCATCGATGGCGCCAGCGTGCACCCACGGGAGGTCGTCAAAAAGGCGCTGGAGCTGAATGCGGACGAGATGATACTGGCGCATAATCATTGACTTAATCGGAACTGATTGTTTTTAAAGTAATTACCCTTGCTCAATTAGCCCTAGTACCCGCAAAACTACCCGCTTTTGTTGTAAATTCCAGCAGAAAACGCAAATAAGCCAGATCAGCCGTTTGGCCATCAATCTGCCCCTCAAGAAACGCCCATTCGATCAAAGCCACGAAGTCAGGATCGGGCAGCCTGGTCTCCGCTAGTAATTCAGA
>JAPUHG010000149.1 GCA_027297845.1 Gammaproteobacteria bacterium
GTCATCCAGGTTTTGTCAGTTTTGGCACTGAGTGGTCTGGGGGTCTAATAACATCGTTTTTAAGCAGATTTCTGCCCTATTGCTACCCGCAGTGCTACCCAGACAACAAAGGGCTACTTATGTGGCGGGACTGTGGACGAAAATGTGGATGGATTGCCATCGCTATATTACTTATCGTTATTAAACAATAACTTACTCAATGATATTGGCGGAGAGGGCGGGATTCGAACCCGCGGTACGGGGTTACCGCACACTTGCTTTCCAAGCAAGCTCCTTAAGCCACTCGGACACCTCTCCGTGTCTTTATCATTTCGCTTTCCAACATTTTACCAGCCTGTCCGGGCGGGATGAATTCGCACACGTTAAGGCGCGTGCTAACCCGCAAGGGGCGCTGACTCCGTCAGCGTGATAACAGCTGCGCTGTTATAGCAAACCAATCTTGCGTGTGATTGGACACGCTTAAAAACATGTCGCGCAGCGACTCCCTGATGAGGCCGAAGGCTGAATCACTCGCCTACTCACCTCTCCGTTTATTGTTCATCGTCTGCCAAGCGGCGCGCAGGTTAACGCAGGCCCCCTGCCAAATCAATCGTCTGTCAGTCATCCTCGGGTACGCCCGCCTGTGGCGCCGGGATTTTGAAATCGTCTTGGTCGGGAATGACCGAACTGGTCTTGCTGCCATAGAAAAAGCTGGGTGACGATTCAAGGCACTTACCGTCTTTAAACTGGCCGCCGCTCACTTCGCCTGGCGGGATTGCTGAAACGCTGCTGTCTACGGGTGTATCCATTCCCGACGGCACTTCCATCAATTCACCCAGCCTCGCATTCTCATAGGGTTGCGGCGTGTCACATTTCACTCCCGCGCACGCAGTCATTAACACGGTCACGGTCAACAGGAAAACGGTTGGTGCAGCTCTCATTCATTCACTCCATCGATATCGGCGTGTTCCATCGCCAGTTCCACAATCGCATGATACTGACTCGCCAGTGGCGTCAGCGGAAGGCGTAAACCATCCGGAATCAGACCCATGCGGTGCATTGCCCATTTTGCCGGAATCGGGTTCGCTTCGACAAACAGGTCTCGGCTCAAAAGGCTAAGCCTTTCGTCAATATCCTTTGCTTCCGGCAGCTTGCCATCTTTTATCAGCGCACACATCTCGCTGACCAGCCCTGGCATCAGGTTGGCGGTCACCGATATCACGCCATCGGCCGCGGCCGCCATGCATTCCAGCGCGGTCGGATCATCGCCGCTCAAAATGGCAAAATCATCGCCACACAAAGCTCTGATTTCCTGCGCCCTTTCATCACCGGCCACCGCTTCTTTGACGCCAACAATTCCCTTGAGTTCGGCCAACCGCGCCACCGTTTGCGGTTGCATGTCACAACAGGTCCTGCCCGGCACATTGTATAGCAGTATCGGCACCGGGCATTCTTCTTCGATGGCACGGTAATGTTGGTACAAGCCTTCCTGGGTCGGCTTATTATAGTAAGGAGTCACCACCAGGCACGCATCCGCGCCCGCCTCCGCCATCAGCCGGCTGCGTTGAATCGTCGTGGCGGTCGAATTGGTGCCCGTGCCAGCGATAACCGGTATGCGGCCGTTCACGCGCCTGACCGCCCGCTCGACCAGCGCGCGGGTCTCCTCGATGGTCAACGTGGCGGACTCGCCAGTTGTGCCGGCAACGACGATACCGTTGGTACCGGATTCGATATGCCAGTCCAGCAATCGATCGAAAGCATCCAGCGCGAGAGCGCCATCGGACTCCATCGGTGTGACCAGCGCTACCAGGCTGCCAGCAAACATCTTGTTCTCCGTTTCCCCGGCTTCAAAAGCGGTGATTTCCCCAGGGTTGGCGATGTTACCGGCGATGTCCATGTGCAGGCAAGGCCAAGGCGAGATTTTCGTCCGGCTTGCCATGCCAGCCAAAGAAGGTAAACTGCAAACAGGTCGCTTCTGACCGAGATCGAAAGGCAAAATGCCCCACCCTAAACCAGGCCGATGAAGCAAAATATCGTTATTTCCATACTCGGCGAACACCGGGCAGACCTCATTTCCGACATTACCCAGATCATCCTCGACTGCGGCGGGAACATTCTCGAGAGACGGATGAGCGTCGTTGCCGGCGAGTGCACGCTATTGCTGATGGTTTCCGGCGGCTGGCATACCTCGGGCAAGCTGGAAAAGAGCCTGCAACACTACGCCAACGAGGCTGGTCTTTTGATCCGCATACGCCTGGCATCAAAAACGACCACGGAACTGGATCGTGTGCCCTATCTCATCGACGCGGTTTGCCTGGACCAGCAGGGTATCGTTTATCAGCTGACCGGTTTTTTCATCGAACGCGATATCGAGATCGCCGAACTCAATACCCGGAGCTACGCGGCAGCACATACCGGTGCGCCAATGTTCGCCGTGCAAATTGCCATCAAGATTCCAGCGCAAGCACATATTTCAACGCTGCGAGAAGAGTTCCTCGAGTTCTGCGATTCCATCAATCTCGACGCAATCATGGAGCCTGTAAAGGGCTAAAGCCCAGACTGGAGAGACCCTTGGCAAAAGTCAGCATTGGCAAGAAAGTCCCCGATTTTTCGGCCGCCGCCACCGGCGATCAGACCGTCAGCCTGAAAGACTATCGCGGAAAAAACGTGGTGGTCTATTTTTACCCGAAGGACAGCACCCCGGGCTGCACTCTCGAGGGACAGGATTTTCGCGACAATCTTGCGAAATTCAAACGCCAGAAGACGGTTATTTTCGGGGTCTCCCGCGACAGCTTGTCGTCACACGAACGATTCCTGGAGAAACAGGATTTCAATTTCGATTTGCTGTCAGACCCCGATGAGAAACTCTGCAAGCTATTTGATGTCATCAGGGAAAAGAATATGTATGGGCGCAAGGTCATCGGCATCGAGCGCAGTACCTTCTTGATCGACGCCCTGGGGGTTTTGCGCCAGGAATGGCGGAAGGTCCGGGTCAAGGACCATGTGGCCGAAGTGCTGCTGGCCGTGAAGGCACTTTGACGCCATAAAATCATTTTGCCGGAGGATAGGAATTGACCCCGATGGACCCGAGTACACACAGAATTTTCGTTCTCGACACCAATGTGCTGATGCACGACCCTGCCGCCATTTTTCGCTTCGACGAACACGATATTCACATTCCGATGGTGGTTCTGGAGGAGCTGGATGCCAAGAAAAAAGGCATCTCCGAAGAATCCCGGAACGTGCGCCAGATCAGCCTATTTTTTAACGATCTGATCGAAAACGCCAGCAAGGATGAGATAGACCACGGCATACCGCTACCGACCGGCACCGACGATGATGGCAGGCCGAAAGCGCAGACCGGCCGGTTGTTTTTCCAGACCCGGCCAGTAGGCAACGTGTTGCCGGACGACCTCCCCGGAACGGTTTCAGATAACAATATTCTCGCCAACACGCTGGCCCTGCAGCTCAAACATTCCAACTGCCATGTCACGCTTGTATCCAAGGACATCAACCTGCGCATCAAGGCGGCAATACTCGGCGTCCATGCCGAGGATTATTTTAATGACAAGGTCCTCGATGACGTCGATATCCTGTTTACCGGTGTGGAAGCGCTGGCCGAGGATTTCTGGAACGAGCACGGCAAGGAAATGGACTCCTGGAAGGAAGAAGGACGTACTTTTTATCGTGTCTCGGGACCTCAGGTCGGCAACTGGTATCCGAATCAGTTTGTGTACGCGGAAGACGAAACTGCCTTTGACGCTACCATTTGCCATCTTGAAAACGGCGATGCGATTATCGAAACGGTGAACGATTACCGCAGCGAGCACAACAACATCTGGGGAATCACCGCGCGCAATCGCGAGCAGAATTACGCTTTGAACCTGCTCCTGAATCCGCGGGTGGATTTCGTAACGATTCTCGGCGCCGCTGGTACCGGCAAGACCCTGCTAACGCTAGCCGCCGGGCTTGCGCAAACACTGGACCAAAACCTGTTCCGTGAGATCATCATGACCCGGGTTACGGTCCCACTGGGTGAGGATATCGGTTTCCTGCCGGGTACCGAGGAAGAAAAAATGGAGCCCTGGATGGGCGCGCTGATTGACAACCTGGAAGTATTGACCGGTAGCGGTGAAGGTGGCGACTGGGGACGGGCCGCTACTCAGGATCTGATACGCAACCGAATCAAGATCCGCTCCCTGAACTTTATGCGCGGCCGCACTTTCCTGAACAGGTTTATCATTATCGACGAGGCGCAAAACCTGACATCGAAGCAGATGAAAGCGTTGATCACGCGAGCCGGCCCGGGAACCAAGCTTGTCTGCCTGGGAAATCTCAGTCAGATCGATACGCCCTACCTGACCGAAACCACGTCCGGACTGACCTATGTCGTCACCCGTTTTCGCGATTGGGGCCATTCGGGACACGTGACTTTAATGCGTGGCGAGCGGTCCAGGCTGGCCGACTACGCATCCGATACCTTGTAAGGATGTTAGCACTTAAGTTGTTCTCTTAACTTATTGTTTTATATAATTTTCTTCCTACTTGCGTAATCAGAAAAAAGGAACCCCGGGGGTTGGTTAGTGTCTAGGAACATGTCATGCTTCTGAACCGCTTAAAGCAATGGAGACCAGATTTGCGTCAACTGCTTTTTAGTTTATCCCTGATTGTGCCGATGCTGGCTCAGGCTGCCACCGAGCCGTCTGATTTGCCCGATATTGGCAGCCCCTCGGACTCTGTTTTTTCGTCGCTTGAAGAAGAGCAAATTGGCTATATGGTTCTGAAGCAACTGCGTGACAGCGGGCAGTTGCTGAGCGATCCGGAGGTCGAGGAATATATTCAGAATCTCGGTCAAACGCTGGTGGCCAATGCAAACGCCGGCAATGAGGATTTCAAATTTTTTATCGTTAACGATTCGTCGATCAATGCTTTCGCCCTGCCAGGCGGATACATTGGAGTCAATTCGGGACTGATCCTGGCATCGGAAAATGAAAGTGAACTCGCCGGCGTGTTGGCGCACGAAATTGCGCACGTAACGCAAAACCACATCGAACGACGTATTTTCGATAGCCAGGGATCCAGTCTGATGTCGACGGCGGCAATACTCGCAGCCATCATTATCGGCTCTACCACCAACGCCAGTTCCCAGACCATGCAGGGCGCCATCCTGAGTGCACAGGGGATGGCGATTCAGAATCAGATAAATTACACACGCGCCAACGAATACGAGGCGGACCGGATCGGAATCAGGACGCTGGCCACCAGCGGTTTTGACCCCTAAGGCATGCCGTCTTTCTTTGCCAAACTTGGCAAGATAAATTCCAGGGCGCCCGGTTCGGTACCGGAATTTCTGCAAACCCATCCGAGCAGTTCGGCTCGGGTTGCCGAATCATCCAACCGCGCCGCTCGCTACCAGGCGGTCGTCCGCGAGGACACCGTCGGTTATCGACTGAGCCAGGAGCGAATAAGGATTCGTTCGTTCCGCTCGGCCATGGCAGCGGTCGCATATTACCGGAATACTGCCTACCTGCAATCCGTACCACCCGATCCAGCCTGGGTTTATGGCTCAGCACTTGCGCTGCTGAGGGCCGGCAAAGCAAACCAGGCGGCCGATATTTTCCGCGAACTGCGGATCGACAATGAAAATATCATCGACCTGCATTCGGCCTACGGCCAGGCGTTAATGGCCGATGGAAAAACCGAACAGTCCCTGGCAGTATTTAGCAAGGCATACGGTTTGTTCCCCCGAAACGTGCCGCTGACAATCCGTTACAGCCAGGTCTTGATGATGGCGGGGCAGCCCGACAAGGCGCATGCACTGTTGCTTGACCTGCTCAACAACATTACGCCGACTTCTGACCAGGCAAGACTGATCGCGGTAGCCGCTAATTCAGCTGGCGATGTGGCTGAATCGTACTACTACATGTCTGAATATTATGTTTTGAACGGGCTTCTGCCACAGGCCATTCAGCAACTCACGCTGGCGCTCAAACTCCCCGGTCTGAACGAATTCCAGCGCGCTCGTTTCAATGCGCGCCGCTCTGAGCTCGCGGAATACTTACCGGAAAAAGAAAAGAAAAAATCGCCTCTTAGTCAGGAGCGGGGATTTTCCAGCCAGCGTGCACCAGGTTTCGCGGGTTAACCGAGCGACGCCATATCAGTGATTCAGGCTGCCGACTCCATATCGGTCGCATACCCACCGGTAGTCGCCAGACCATTGAGTCGGGCTCTTTTCAGCAAAGCCTGCTGACCATCGCCGAGTTGTGCATCCTTACCCTGCCAAGCAGCCAAAGCTGGTGCCTGTAGGGCTCGGCCATAGGAGAAACTCAATTTCCACGGCTGCGGGCCCAGCGTATTCATGCTGCCAAGATGCTCGGTCGCCTCCTCCGCACTTTGTCCACCCGACAGGAATGCAATCCCGGGAACCTCCGCCGGAACATTTGCGGTGAGACAGCGCACCGTCGCCTCGGCAACTTCCTGTGGCCCTGCACGGTTAGCACACTCGGTACCCGAGATCACCATGTTAGGCTTTAACACGATGGCGGGAAGATGCACACGATGTTCAGCCAGCGCTTCAAATACAGTTTTTAACGCTCGATTCGTCACGTCCTCGCATACCGCCAGCGTATGCTCGCCATCCATTAACACTTCCGGTTCGACGATAGGAACTATGCCGGCCTCCTGGCAAAGCGCCGCATAACGCGCCAACCCGTGTGCGTTGGCACGCAGACAAAAATCGCTGGGAATGCCATCGCCGATGGTGATGACGGCGCGCCACTTGGCGAAGCGTGCTCCCATTTCGTAATACTCGGCCAGGCGTTCCCTCAGGCCGTCCAGTCCCTCGGTTACTTATTCACCGGGGAAACCAGCGAGATCCTTCGCACCGGTATCAACCTTGATACCGGGAATAACGCCCATGTCAGACAACAACTTGGTGAACGGTACGCCAGCGGCGCTTTTTTGGCGTAATGTTTCATCGAACATGATTACGCCGCTGATGTAATCGGCCAGGCCGGGCGTAGTGAATAGCATTTCGCGATAAGTAAGGCGGCTGTCCTCAGTGGATTCGGTGTCGATCAGGTCAAATCTTTTCTTGATGGTCGGGCCGCTTTCGTCGGCGGCAAGTATGCCCTTGCCAGGGGCTACCATCGCCTGGGCAACGGATTCCATATCCTTGAAACTCATTATTTGATCTCCGGGTATCTTAGTTTCAGCAAGCCTGCAAGCGCGGCGCAGATCAAGGCCCGCAAGGGCGTCCTGATTGGCGTTAGGATAGCAAATGCACAGCTAAAAGTGGCTGGATTGCGTCTCCCTGGCGGCCATAAAAAAGGTTTTTTGGCTTTCTTGTTGGTTCAATTAGTACTAAAATAGTCCTAATTGACCGAACGGACTATTCGTATGTTGAAAATGAGCAAACTAACCGACTATGGAACCATGGTTTTGTCTTTCCTGGCGGAAACCCCGGAAGAGATGCAAAGCGCATCCGATGTCGCGCGTAAAACCCGCCTGGCCCTGCCTACTGCCAGCAAGCTGCTCAAACTGATGACTCGAGCCGGCCTGGTCGTGTCGACCAGGGGCGCCAAAGGTGGCTATCGGTTATCACGCTCACCGGATGAAATCAGTGCGGCCGATGTGATCGACGCACTGGAGGGACCGGTTGCGATTACTGAATGCAGTGACGCGGATGGGCATTGCGCACTGGAGGATTTTTGTGGGGTCAGCTCATCGTGGCAAAAAATCAATATCTCGATCCGGCGGGCGCTCGACGATGTCCGCCTGTCGCAGCTGGTTGCTAAGGAGTTCAGGGCGCCACGCCTGAATTTGCTTGGTATTCCAATCACCCACGAAGGCGCAAAACGATGAGCAAGCAGAACCCGGAATTTGAGAATCTCGTTGCCGCACAGTACAAGTACGGCTTCGTCACCGACATAGAGTCTGACACGCTTCCGCCCGGATTGGACGAATCGGTTGTCCGGGTGATCTCGAAGAAAAAGAACGAGCCGGAGTTCTTGCTGAACTGGCGCCTGAAGGCTTTTGCACACTGGCAGACAATGGAGACGCCGGCGTGGGCTCACGTGCATTATCCGCCAATCGATTTCCAGGAGATATCTTATTTCTCCGCACCGAAAAGCCCGGACGATGCACCGAAAAGCCTGGATGAAGTGGACCCGAAACTGCTCGAGACCTATGACAAGCTCGGCATACCGTTGCACGAACGCGCCCGCCTGGCAGGCGTTGCGGTCGATGCGGTTTTCGACAGCGTGTCCGTAGCAACGACTTTCAAAGGGACATTGGCGAAGGCCGGGGTGATTTTTTGCCCGTTCTCGGAGGCGGCGCAGGAACACCCGGAACTGCTTGAACAATATCTGGGCAGCGTCGTCCCCTACCCCGACAATTTCTATG
Organism: Gammaproteobacteria bacterium; assembly: GCA_027297845.1. GTDB lineage: Bacteria > Pseudomonadota > Gammaproteobacteria > Steroidobacterales > MnTg04 > MnTg04. The sequence goes on from JAPUHG010000149.1 coordinate 8,383, forward strand.
CCTGCCTGAATTCAGCCGTTTTTAGCGACGGTTCTTTCGTGTTTATTCCCAAAGGCGTGCGCTGCCCGATGGAGTTATCCACTTATTTCCGTATCAACGAAGCCAAGACCGGCCAGTTTGAACGCACCCTGATCATCGCGGAGGAAGGCAGTCATGTCAGTTACCTCGAAGGCTGCACGGCGCCGATGCGTGACGAAAACCAATTGCATGCCGCGGTCGTGGAACTGATCGCGCTGGATGACGCGCGGATCAAGTATGCGACGGTGCAAAACTGGTATCCGGGTGACGCGGACGGCCGTGGCGGTATTTATAACTTCGTGAC